>CAKUVB010000012.1 GCA_934693215.1 uncultured Candidatus Melainabacteria bacterium | reverse complement strand
GTCTTGTAACATTTGAGTTAAAAGACAATACAATGGTTATAACAAATGAGAAAACAAAATTTGAAATTATTGGTATTTCTGCATCTGAGTTTCCTAAAATAGAAGAAGTTTCTTCTTCAGCAGAAGAAATAGAAATAGATTTAGATCCGTTTACAAAAGCTATAAAAGAAGCTGCTTTTGCTGCAGCCGGATATGAAACAAACAATTTGTTGTCAGGTGTTGTTTGTGATATCAACAAAAATGTTTTAGAAATAGCTTCAACAGATGGTAATAGACTTTCTAGAGCAAGAAAAATAATTAATAACAGAGATGAAAAAACTATTCAATTAATAGTACCATCAAAAGTTCTTCAAGAATTTTTAAAGATGAGTTATTTATTAGATGACGAAATGGTAAAAATCTTTGTAGAAAAAACAAGAATTATGATTGCTTCAGGTAGAACAAAAGTTATATCAAGACTTATGGAAGGTCAATATCCTAAGTATAATCAATTGATACCAACAACTTTTCCAAAAGAGGCAAAAATAAATGTTTCTATGATTATAAAATCATTGGAAAGAGTTTCAACAATGGTAAATGAAAAAACAAGTATTGTTAAACTTGAATTTTCAGAAGGCAAGTTAAGTTTAATGGCTGATACTCCTGATGCTGGTGCTTCTCAAGATGAAATAGATATTATTTATCATGGTGATGATTTGCTGATTGCATTCAACTATAAATACCTTCTTGATTGTTTCAAAAACCTAGAATCAGAAGAATTAATCATGGGTATGAATACTAATCTTTCTGCAACAGTATTGAAACCAGATAATGAAGAAGATTTTGTTTATTTAGTTATGCCTGTTCAAATTAGATAATCGTTTGAATTATTAATTTTTAGATAGGATTATTTTGCTATTATTTATAATAGTTAATTCTTATAATTTATAAAATTTCTTTTTGTAAATATTTTTCTAAAAACTCGTATTTATTATAATATATTATTATGAATAGACGTCTTAAAAAGTTTCTAAAATTTGTCGCTTTTGTTTGTATTATTTTATTGCTTGTTTTTGGTAGAGGACTTGTTAAAAAATATGTTATTAACAGAGCTTTGGGCGTGTATTATGTATATAAGGGTGATAGAGCATATCACAAGCACAAATTAGCATATTCAATCCAATACTATAACAAAGGTCTTGATTATTTTCCTGAACATTATACTGCTTGGTTTAATTTAGGTAATATTTATGTAGTTTATGAAGATTATTATTCAGCTGTACTTGCTTATCAAAAAGCGATTGAATACAATCCTCGTTATACTATGGCAAGAATGAATTTAGGTATTATTGAGGCTGAAAAACTTGGTAATTTTGATGAAGCAATAAGACAGTATGATGCTATTCTTAATCTAAAAAATAAAATATGGGCTATTCCTTTTTTGTTTAGTAATAAAAAAAGTTCTAAACAAAATCGAGGTCTTGCTTATTATAACAGGGGTTTAGCATATAGAGAAAAAGCAATGTTTCTGTCTGACGAAGATAGAGAAATGGAGTTTGGTCTGTTGAGAAAAGCTGCAGAATCTTATGAAAAATCTCATAGAATTCTTCGCAAAAATTCTGATGTAGTATTTAACTTGGCTTTGACATATCAAATTATGGGGAATTATAGAGATGCAGGTTTGAACTACTGTAAAGCTATTGCTCTAACCCCGATGAATTACGAGGCACATTATAATTTAGCAGTTCTTTTAAGACGTCTAAAACGATATAAAGATGCAGTTGATGAATTAGAGAAAGCATCAATGCTACTTTCTTTAAAAACAGACGATACAGGAAAAGCTGTTTATGTGTTTGGGATTCTTTCTGATGCTTCTCATCTTTATAGTAAATATGGTGCAAATGAACTTGGTACAAATATGGATATCTATGATACTGACAATCAAGATGTAAATCTTAAAAAGAAGAAGAAAAAGAAAAATCCGGAGGACGAGGACGAAGTAAAAAATTTCAATTATTCAACAGGCAAGATTGTTCCGTCTGAGGATTTGGATAAGGAAATGATGAAAAATTTTAAAGTTTGTGCAGGCATGGATTATTTTAAGCATGAGGTAGAAGATGATGACGACTACTAGTATTTTATTAAAATTATCTAATCTACTTGTTTCATCTCCTGATATCTATGAAATTTCATCAGGTATAAAAAAAATTGTTTCTGATATCAAAGAAAACAATATATTTTTCTATGATTATTCATCACGAAAATTAAAAGATGTAATCAATAATTTTTCACCGATAGAAGATATGTATGACGAAACTGCCGTTGGAATTTTATACAATAATCTTCTAAAATTAAGAGATTGTGATTATATTCTTGATGGTTGTGAGGTCGTTGATACAACACTTAAATCAAATGAAGATGTTATAGTAAAAAATATCTTAATCCCTATGAAAGCTTCTGATTCAATTTTCGGAATGTTAGATATTTCTTTTGAGAATAAAAAAACTTTTTCTGTTCAATTTCTTAGAGAATTATCAGTTTTTGCAAACCAAATGTTTTTATGGATTCAAAATAAAATTCTAAATGATAGGCTTCAAGTTAATTCTAACTTTTATGATGCGTTGCGTAATATTGCTAAAATAATTGAAACCCAATATGAGTTGAATTATATTATTCCACTTATTGGTGAAATGATAGATAAGTTTGTTTCTAATCATTTAATATATATATTTATAAAAGAAGGTTCAGAGTTTAAACTTTTTTGGCCAACGGCTTGTCGTGATAAACGAATATATGATTTGATATCACAAATGAATTCTGAATACATAATTTCTGAGGATAGAAAAAGAGGAGTTTTTCCACTTGTTGCAGGAAAAGAAATAGTAGGTTGTATAGCTGCACATAGTACGATAGATAAACTTTCGCCTAAAGAAATTGAATATATTTTACAGCTGACAAAACAGGCATCAATAACGATTGAAAGAGCAAATGTTTATGCAGAAGTTCTAAAACACGCAACTCTTGATGCTTTAACAGGTTTGAATAACCGTAGGCAATTTGAAGTGCGTTTAAAACAAGAATACGCAAGTGCAACTCGTCAAAAGCACCCATTATGTGCAATTATGACAGATATTGATTTCTTTAAAAAAATTAACGATACATACGGGCATGCGATGGGGGATAAAGTGCTTAAATCTGTTGCACATATAATAAAAGAGCAACTTCGTGAATATGATATTCCATCAAGATATGGTGGTGAAGAATTTTGTATTCTATTACCTCAAACAAAAATAGAAGAAGCTAATATTGTTGCACAGAGATTAAGAACGGCTGTTGAAAAAAATATTGTTGATGAAAATCAAAAAATAAGTGTTACAATAAGTATCGGACTCTCTCAACTTCAAGAAGGAGATACGGCAGAGGATTTATACAAACATGCAGATAAGGCTTTATATGAGGCTAAAGAGCGTGGGAGAAACAGGGTAATTGTATATGAAGAATAAATATAAAAAAATATGTTGTTCATTAGATGAAACTAGAGAACTTGCTAAAAAATTTGCAAGTCTTACACAAGAAAAAGGTTGTTTTGTAAACCTTTTCGGAGAAATTGGTGCTGGCAAAACGGCTTTCGTAAGGCTTGTTGCAGAAGCTCTTGATATAAAAGAAAAGGTTACAAGTCCTAGTTTTACTATACTTAATGAATATCATACAGGTAAAATTCCAATATATCATTTTGATTTATACAGATTAGAAAATGAAGGTGTAAAAACAATTACTGATGAACTTAGAGAGTATTCTACCGGCAAACAACTTACTTTTGTAGAATGGGCAGAGTTTTCGCAAAATGAGATTCCGTTTGACCGTATAGAAGTAAATGTTACTTATGATGATGAAGATAACAGATGTTTTGAATTTACTTCTATTGGTGAAGGTATGGACAAGATTATAGAAGGATTGGCAAAGTGAAACTTTTAGCATTTGATACTTGTTTAGACAAAACTTATATCGTTTTAAGAGATGAAGATAATATCTTAACCTCAAAAATTCTTGAGTCTGATGAGAAAAATTATCATTCAGCATATTTGATTTCGACTATTTCTAAAATATTAAAGGAAAATAATCTAACTCCTAAAGATATTGAAGGAATTGCAATCAATATCGGCCCGGGAAGTTTTACCGGAATAAGAGCTTGTACGACTGTAGCTCGAGTTATGGCTCAACAATTGAATATAAAAGCTCTTGGTGTATCATCTTTAGAAATTCTATCAAAAGCTTGTGATGATAAATATGTTGTTGCTCTTGATGCACGAAAAAATAAAGCATATTTATATGACGGCAAACTTTTAGGTGCAGTTGAATTGGAAGAAGTAGATAAATTGGTTAAAGGTAGAGATATAATAACTGATGATAGATTGTTTGAACGATTTAAAGAACTTGGAAATAATGTAATATCTTATCAGAAAGCTGATTTTGATTTAGGTAGAGTTCTATCAGATATCGCAATAACAAGAATTAAAGAACAAGAATGTGATTGGCATAAACTTTTACCTTTGTATATTCAGCCACCACCTGTTACTATTAAAAAGAAATAAAAAGGATTTGATATGAGTGCTATATGTAAAAATTGGACACAGTGGCTTAAGGAAACAAGATTTTCTGCTCTAACAGAGGAGTTAAAGGCGGAAACTATTCAATGGCTGGATTCTGTTGGTACTGCGGTTATTAATATGGCACAAATTCAACCAAATGATACTGTTCTTGATATCGGTTGTGGTACAGGATTATTGAGCTTTAAGGCAATCGAGATTTTAGAAAAATTGAACGGTGAAGGAAAAGTTATTTTTTCCGATAAGTTTCCTGATTGTTTAGAAACCTGTAAAGGTTTTTTGAAAGAAAACCCTACAACTGTAAATTGTGAGTTTTTAAACGCATCTTGTGAAGATTTAAAACTCCCTGAAGGTAGTGTTGATAAGGCTGTTATGCGTTCAGTTTTGGTGCATATTGTAGATAAGCAATCTGCAATAAATGAAGTTTTTAGAGTGTTAAAAACAGGTGGGTATTTTTGTGCGTTCGAACCAATTATACGTTCAAATACAAGATATTCAGAATTGTTAGACCCTCAGTATGTTGAAAATTATTATGCATTTAAAGATGCAGAAGCAAAATTGATGTCTGACCCTAATGATTCTTTATGTAATTTTGATGATTTTACAATCAAAAATAATCTTGTTAAGGCGGGATTTTCTTCACCATCAACTATGGTACATACAATAGAATCAAAATATACCGTAACTAAGGAAATGGTAGTACCTTGGTTTGTGTCGCCACCATCACCTGATAGACCTTCTATGAAGGAAAGATTTATGACTTTCTTTGATGAAAAGAAAGTGGATAAATATATTTCTGATGTTCAGAATTATCTTACAGGTAGAGAAATTTCTTTGAAAACAAATTCTGTGCTTATTTATGCGACTAAATAAGTTGATAAGAGTTATGTTGTTAACTTAATAAGTTAATAATAAGGTAATTGATTTGAATATGTCATTGCGAAAAATCTTTGATTTTGAAGCAATCCAGTTCGTAAAATAAGTTTTTGTAAAATGTAGCAATAATCTTTTAAGTCACCCTGAACTTGATTCAGGGTCTGTCAGTTAGATGTTTTAATAATAATCGGCATTGACAGATTCCGTATCAAGTACGGAATGACTAAAATATTCCGTTATATTGAGTGATAGCGAAATATCCCTAACAAAGCTTGTATGAGATTCATCGCCTACGGCTCTGAATGACTGTTCGGGGTTGCCTGAGATTTTGAATGACGATTTGATGTTCAAGATTGCCACGCCACTGCGTGGCTCGCAATGACGGTACAATAAAGAGATTCTTCGCCTACGGCTCTGAATGACCTAAAGGAATATTTGCTTAGTAATTTATAACTTAATTCTTAATTACTTATTTACTTTTTTTTAGGGAATTTTGATAAGTTTTTAAAGTTGTGTCAAAGTTTAAAATTTGTGATGCAAAAAATCTTATATATGATTCACAATCTACACCATGTTTAGATTGTTTAATTCTTGTTCCTTTATCAAACAAATAATCATTAAATATACATATTTTTTTATCTGGGTATTTATACAAATATATTTCTGCACTAAGTTTTGATAAATCTGTTTTATTATACTTTTTATAAACCTTTGGAACAATTGTTGCATCTTTTATAGAATTGCCCGTAAATAGATATTGACCATTTTCTAATAAATTTTCTTCATACGTTTCGTATGCTTTATCGTTATATTTGTATACAACTTCCATATTTAATTGTTTTATAGGATTTTGTGAAATATTTTGTAAATTATATTTTAACAATACTTTAAATTGATTACCTATTTTATACAAAGAAATGTTTGTTATTCTAAAATCAACATCTCGAGGATAAATCAAAGAATTTTCAACCTGTTCCATCAAATGTTGTGCTCTAAATTGATATAATTTAACATTTATATCATCACCTTCTAATTCATATTGATATATCAAAGATTGAATGACATTATAATATGCAACATAATCCACTCTTGTTGGGTCTTCTTTGAATAATTTTTTGAAATATTTATATGATCTTTCCGGATCGGTTTCTGCTGTTGCAAGAGCAAGTTTGTATTGTACGTTAAAATCTCTTGGTTTAGATTTTTCAGCCATATTTAGGTACATTATACCTTCATGTACCTTATCATTATTTATACATAAATCTGCAAGTTTATTGGCGGTATCATATATACAATTATTAACTTCTCTTGTATATGTTTTTTCTGGACGTTTTAATTTTTTCCAATATTCAAGTGATTTTTCATACTCATTTAAGGCATATCCATATTGTCCTTGTTTATTGAAAGCATCTCCAAGTTTTCTATACAAATAGGATTGATACTTAATAATAGGTGTTTGTGGAACTTGTGGAAACGTCATTAAAATTGCTTTTGCTTCATCATATCTTCCACGTTCAATATAAAAAGAAGCAAGTTCATAAATTGGTCTATATATTCCTTCAGGAGCTTTTTGAACGGCTTTTAAATAGTATTCTTCTGCTCTATCATATTCTTTTATGACATTGTATAAATAGCCCAAATGAATATCTATTCTATAATCATCAGGGTGATTAAACTCAATATCTTCATTTTGAATGATAACAGTATTTTTAATATAATCTCTTAATGCTCTGTCATTATATTGAGAGTACGCATTATTCATAACATCATATTGAGCATAATATATTACTCCACCTGAAAACAGGCAGGCTAAAAATATTGCCAGCAATATTGTTTGAATGTATGGATAGATGTTAATTTTTTTTCTTTTAATCATTTACACCTTGAATTGAAATAGAATCTACACCTTTTAGTTTTTCAACTTTTTTATACAAAGATTGAATAGGTTTTTTAGAAACGATTTCAACTGTCATACTAATTTTTATTTTTTCAGGATTTTCAAAAAGTTTTTGTATCTTTAAAGCCTCAACTGATTTGAAATTATCTGTCATAAAATCTTTTATTGAATCAACTTCTTCTTGTTGGCAGAACAAAGTAACTTTTAATCTTCTTATATTTTTAGAAGAACAATTAAGCACTTTTCTTTCAAAAACTCTAATAAGAGTTAGCACCAACACAGATGCAAAAGTTGCTAGTGTTGCTACACCATACATACCACTACCACAAGCCATACCAATACTTGCAGCCATCCATAATGTTGCAGCTGTTGTTAAACCAAAAACAGTTGGCCCATTTCTTAATACAGTACCGGCACCAATAAAACCGATACCTGTTACAACCTGTGCTGCAACACGAGCAGTATCTCTTATGCCGTTAGGGTGATAATCCGGAATATCACCGGAAAACATTGGGAAACCGTATATAGAAATTACAGTAAATATACAAGCACCTAAGCAGACTAATATATGTGTTCTCAACCCTGCGTATTTATTTGTTATTTCTCGCTCAAATCCTAAAACAAAGCCTAAAGCAATCGCTGATAAAATTCTGACTGCAAGCTCTAAATTAGTAGCATTTATTATATTTTCCATACTATTTTAATTCTCCGATTAATTTATTCTCTACTCTCTCATTTTTCCTTTTGGGTCTAAGATATCTCTTATTGTATCACCTATTACGTTAAATGATAATACCGCAATAAAAATTAAGAACCCGGGAGTTAAAAGCCAAGGTCTATATAAGATATTAATATATTCTTGAGCTTCTTTCAACATGTTACCCCAACTTGCATCAGGTTGTTGAATACCTAATCCTAAAAAGCTTAATCCTGATTCTGCAAGTATATATGATGGTACAGACAAAGTCATTGCTATAATTACATAACTTGTAGTCTGAGGTAATATATGTTTCAAAATTATTCTCAAATCTGATGCTCCGATTGTTTTTGCTGCAAGTACGAATTCTTCTTTTTTTATTGAAAGCACCATACCTCTTACAACACGTGCAAATCCTGACCAGCCAATTAATGCTAATATAATAACTATTAACGTAAATCTTTGTGTGCTTGTCATATTTGACGGTAAAATTGCGGCTAAAATAATTAAAAGATAAAAGCTGGGTATTGCCATAACAGCCTCAGCAAATCTCATCATTATTATATCAACCCAACCACCGAAATATCCTGATATGCCACCATATATTAAGCCGATAGGAAATAGTATAAACAACGATAAAAAGCCTATTGTAAGCGAAATTCTGCCACCAAATAATAGTCTTGAAAAAACATCACGACCGTTTATATCTGTTCCTAAAATATATAATCTGCCTTCTTTTTCAACTCCAAAAAGATGGCGAGATGTTTTTATTATTCCCAAAAATTTATAAGTTTCACCACGATTTAGGAAATGAATATAATATTTATGAGAACGGTCAAGTTTATATACCGTTTGGTATAATTCAGGCATGTATTCACGTTTGTAGTTGTATGTATAAGGTTTTGATAATTTACCGTTTTCGTCAATAATGAACACCTTAGAAGGTGGTGCATAAGATTGGTTTCTGTCTGCAAAATCTTTTGAATAAGGTGAAATAAAATTAGCAAACAAAATCATCAAATACATCACTAACAAAATTATTAGTGCTACACTTGCGTATTTATCTTTCATAATTTGTTTAAAAATGTTCTTCATTTTATTACCTTATTGACCACCGTTTCTTATTCTAGGGTCTGTAATTATTAATAAAATGTCAGCAAGCAAATTACCCAAAACTAACATTATTGACCCCATCATTAATGATGCCATAACTAAATTTATATCAGATTTCATAACGGCTTCTAAAATTAATCGTCCTAGTCCAGGGTGTTGGAATACGTATTCTGTTAAAGCTGCACCACTTAATAATCCTGCAAACTCAAACCCCAAAAGTGTAATCATAGGGTTTAGTGCGTTTCTGAGTGCGTGTTTAAATATTACCTTAAACTCAGATAAACCTTTTGCTCTAGCGAATTTTACATATTCAGAATCCATAACATCAAGCATATTAGCTCTCATTTGTCTTTGTAGTCCGGCAAGTGATATTGTGAACAAAACAGTTACAGGTAATACAAGATGTTTTGCTAAATCAAGAATTTTTCCACCAAAACTCATTTCATCAAAATCAAAACTTGTTAATCCACCTACTGGAAACAACGAAGTTTTTACTGCAAAAATTAATAATAGTATTGCAAAGAAGAAGGACGGTATTGCCATTCCTACACTTGATAAAACAGTTAAAAATCTATCAAACTGACTTTTATGATAAACTGCCCCTAATATCCCCAAAGGGATTCCAACAGTCCAAGTCATAAATATAACAATAGTTGTTAAAAGGAGAGTATTAGGGATTCTCTCTTTCAATTTATCTGAAACTTTTTCACCAGATGATGTAATACCCAAATCACCCTTTACAAATGCTGATGCCCATTTTGCATATTGTATCGGGATTGGTTTGTCCAAGCCAAGACGTTGAGTTTCTTTTTGCAAAGTTTCTTTTGATATAGATGGATTAAGCCTTAGTTCTGCTAATGGGTCAATTGGACTTAATCGGATTATGAAAAAACTTATTATTGAAACAATGAACAATAACGGAATAATTTGGATAATTCTTTTTAGTATGTATTTTAGTATATTCATTTATCACTTCCTATCCAAATTTCTTCTATATTATATAGTATTCCGGACAATGTTGTAGGATATATATTTTTAAACTTTCTTCTTATTGCAACAATTCTTGTTGGAGAATAAAGATATATAATAGGTCTTTCGTTATAAACGATTTCTTGATATCTATCATAATATTTTTTTCTATCACTAAAATTAAGTTTTAATGCTCCTTGTTCAAATATATTATCAAGCTCTTTTTCCCAACTTAATCTATCATCAATTTTATAATCCATTGGTCTTTGGTTGAACAAATGTAATGGCCCATTTGAAGCCCAAACATTTTTACCATTATGAGGTTCTAAAGGTGAACCGGTTAATCCCATAATTGCCATATCCCAATCATAAGAATTGGTTAATTTATTTACCAGAGTATTAAATTCTACAGGTTTAAAATTAACTGTCATGCCTAGGTCTGACAAATCTTGTTTAAGCATAACACCTATTGATTCTCTCTCTGTATTTCCAGCATTAGTGTATAAATCAAATTCTACCTTATGCCCTTTTCTATCATACAAAAGTCCGTCACTATGTTTGCTGAATCCACTCTTTGCAAGATATTGTTCTGCAAGTTTCAAATCTCTTTTGTGACCTTTTATATTTTTATTCAAATAAATTCCGTTTAAGCTTTCAGATGTAAATAAAGGTACTGCAAGTCCTTGAGCGATATTTGTAACTAAACTGTTTCTATCTATAGCATAATCTATAGCTGTTCTAAAGTTGATATCAGAAAACCATTGTTGCTTGATAGAACTTACATAATATTTACCTTTATCATTTTTTCTGTTGTTTAGATTAATTGCAAGGAACATTGTTCCTGTATCAGCCCCAAGATTATATATAGCATAATCTGATAATGATTCTTTAGCCTTGTAGCGAGCAACTGTAGAACCTCGAAGGCTTATTGTGTCAATCTCTTTTGCCTCAAATTTTAGTATTTCGTTGTTTAAATCACCAACGATTAAATATACTATTTGATTCAAATAAGGAAGTTTTTCATTATCAAGGTTTATTTCATAATAATTAGGGTTTTTTTCAAATACAACCCGTTGTGCCGGTACATATTTTTTCAAGTGATATGCACCACTATAAACAATATCTTGAGGGTTAATCGTTGAAGATAAAATTCTATCAAAAGATTTTTCCCAATCAGGAATAGACTCAAACCAATGTTTTGGTGCAATAGGGTTAGTAAGTTGTCTTAAAAACGGTGCAAATGGTTTTGATATAGTAAATACAACGGTGTAATTATCTATCTTTCTAATCTCAGGTAATTTGCCGTCTATTAGAATACTATCTCTTACTGAGGTATTACCTAATCCTTTGAAAACAATATCTTTCCAAGTAAAAATTACATCATCTGCCGTAATAGGTTGTCCGTCAGACCATTTTAGCCCATGTCTTAGTGTAACAATATAATTGTTTCCTTCAATTTTTATTGATTTAGCAAGTTTAGGTATAACTTCTCCGGTAACAGGGTTTGAGGTTACAAGTCCGTCATACATTATATTTGCCATTTGTGATGATGTCGCATCTTTTGCAGTAAAAGGGTTAAAGGTTTTTGGACCTTCACCGATAGTCGAAGCAATTAATCTACCACCATATCTACCAACAGGAAGTTGGGATTGTAGATAATCAATACCATTTATTGTAATAGTTATTGGGTTTGGAAAAATTTTGTTTAGTGGGTATTTTTCTACAGTATCGCAAGCATTACAAGTAATTTCTGTGTCGTTTGAATTGATATTATCTTTTTGTAGATATAATCCAAGACATAAAATTATTATCCCTATTGTAATTACAATAAAAAAAGCTCTTTTCATAGGAATAGAATAACATATTTTTATCATTTAAACATTCCACCTATTAGGGGATAAAATAATTAATTATTTTATTTTGGAAAGTCAAATAATTGAGTTATTATACTAATATGCCATTTAGATATAGATTACAAAAAATACTTGAATTTAGAATTCGTAAAAAAGAAGAACAGGAAGCAGTTGTACAAAAAGCACAACAAGCTGTTCATCAAGCTGAAATGGATATTAAACAAAATGAAGATGAAATAATGCAAACAGTTCAAGCAAAAAAAATGGCTGACTATAGAATGATGGAATACTATGACAAATACCTTCATCACTTGTGGGATAAGGCAGAAGAACTTGAAAAAAAACGAGAAGAAGCTCAAAAAGTTCTTGATGAAGAAATGGAAAAATTAGTTAAATGTGAACAGGAAGTAAAAGTTCTTGAAAATCACAAAGAAAAGAAGAAAGAACAATACATAGCAGAAGAAAAAGCTGCCGAATTAAAAATGTTTTCTGAACTAGGTGTACAACGTCACTTTATTAGAGCAAAAGAAAACGAGCAAGAAAATAATTCTTAATCACAAATAAATGTCGAAATCTACCTATTTTTATGATATAATTTCTTTATGAAAGAAGAAAATACTTGTAGTTTTTTTATTAGAAATATCGCACATACGGTTAAATGTATGCAGGATAAATGTTTGTTGCACTATGGGTTATCAAACCAACAGGCAAGGCTTTTGGGTGAAATTATAAAGTTGTCTAAAAAAAACAAAGTTTTTGGACGCAGGGATTTTGCTAAGGCTTTGAATTTAAAAGGGCCTTCTGTAACAAGTCTTTTGCATGGACTTGAGAATAAAAAACTTATAGAAACAGAGGCTAGTGGTAGTGACGGACGAAGAAAAATTTTTCGTCCAACAGAAGAAGGTAAAAAGCTTATCAAACAAATGGATTTAGTGTTTGAGGCTACAGAGAATCAACTAGTTGATAGATTAACTGATGAAGAAATTGAAAAATTTAAAGAATACCTACAGATAGCCTATGAAAATATGAACGAATAAGTGGTATAATTAATTTAACTAAAATGCGAAAAAACAGCTATATATATATATCTATATTTTTAATAATTTATTTAGTATGGACAATAGTATTACCATTATTGTTCAGATATAATGTTGCGAATATTGAATCTAATATCAAGCAGAAAACGGGTTATGATATACGCTTGAATAATGCCGGAATTAGTAATTGGTCTGTTATTAACACAAAATTCAAAACAAATGAGTTTGATGTTTTAAACAAGGATAATTCAAAAGCACTTAGTATTCAAAACCCTATTATTAGTATCAAATTACTTCCATTAATCGTTGGTAAATGTCATATTAGAAGTATTGAATTTTCTGACATTAATATAAATCTTTCTATAGATAAAAATTTGTATTTAGGTGATTATCTAATAAAACTTCCTGAGTCTAATAATACAAAAGTTCAACTTGATAGGTTAAAAGTTAAAAATTATGTTTTGTCTGTTTATGATAAAAATTCTAATCTTCCAATGAATTTTGAAGGGCAAAACTTGTATTATAAAGAAACTTATAATAATTTTATTGCTCGAGGAAAAAATAATGTTGTTATAGATAATGAAAAATCTATTGCAAATTTTGATGTAAAAATACCGAAAAAACATTATATTAAAGGTTCAAAGGTAAATTTGGATATAAAAAATTTCAAACTTTCACCTTTAACAAATTTATTAAAAACACTTACTAATAATAATCTTATATCAGCAAATGGATTGATAAACCTATATTCTAACAATTCTAGTCTTGAGGGTAGTTTTTCTAATGTAAAACTTGTCATGAAAGATTCTGCAAAATCAATTATTTTTCCTCAACAATTTAATGTTTTATCAAAATTTAAGTTATATTCAAATGATTTGAAAATAGAAACTTTTGAGGCAAAAGGTGGCAACATAGGATTGTTCCTTAAAGGTGAGATTGACAAATTTACATCAAAAGCTCCCATATTTAATCTTGAAATAAATATGCCAAAATCTGATGTTAGAGAAATTGCATTATTATTACCACCGCTTGTAGTACCTCAGTTTAATGTTTATAGATTAAAAATGTATCCATTTTATGGATACTCAACAGCAGATTTAAAAATTCGAGGTAAATTCCCTGAGCCATATTTAGACGGCAATATACATATTTCAGATGCATATATGATAAAACCTATTCCTAATGCTGAAAAAGCAAATATTAATATCAAATGTATAAGAAAAAAAATGAATATTGATGTGGTTGTTTCGGCTGGGGATAATCAAACTGTTTATGTAACAGGTGATATTGATGATTATGGTGATAACAAATCTGATTTGAGAATAAGGAGTTCTAAGTCAGTTGACCTTGCAACTGCAGAATTCGTTTTGAATCCTCTCCATGAGATTTTGAGATTTCTAATGGGGCCTGTTCCAATTATGGATATTAAAGGTCGTGGGAATATTAATATTCGTGTAATTGGTTCAAAGAAAGACCCGCATATTTGGGGTGCATTTAATTTTGTTAACACAAAAGCTTCGTTTAATGATGTTCATTATTTAACTCTTGAAAATGCCTCCGGAAGTTTAAGTTTTAATGACCAAGAAGCACATTTCGTAAATAAAACAGGTACAGTAAATAATCAACCATTTTTTATTGATGGAAAATGTACTTTATTTGGTGATATTAATTTTGATGTCATAGGAAATAATCAACCTCTACAAAACATGTTGAATGTAATGACAAAATCGCCTATGTTAAATCCATTGAAAACAATTGTACCTGATATTCAAAATGCTAAAGGTGATGTAGATTTATATTTAAATTTAACCGGTAAATTACCTGATATTAATAATATAAAACTTAATGAAAACCTTATTCCAAAAGGTGAAATCAAACTTAAAAATAACTCTTTAATATTAAACAAAATTCAAATCAAAAAAGTTCAGGGTTTAATTAAATTCAAATGTCTTGATGTTGATATAGATTTGGCAAGTGTTTTTGATGATTTCTCAAAAATAAAAGTATCCGGCAAAATAAAAGACTCAATCGCTGATGTAATTGTTGAATCACCAAAAATGAATTTGAGAGAGTTTACAAAAGAAAAATTTAAAGAATTTGATGATTGTTATGTTACTTTCAAAGGGTATTACAAAGGAAATCTTCAAAACATAGAATATGACAAAATCCAATGTTTCGGGCATGTTTTGAAGAATAATAAACCTATTAGGGGTATAAAACTTTTATCAGGAAATCTTAATATTAAAAACGGAAGATTACGACTTTCAAATGTGTATGGATTTGTTAAACAAAACCCATTTAATATAGATATTCATGTTAATAATTTTAAACGTCCACGCATAAACGGGCATGTTTCTGCAAAGAACTTTGATTTGCGTTGTCTTAATTTCTGCAAAAATTCTAATATTTTACCTCAACAACTTCGTAAAGAATTGAATAACATTAATGTTCAATCGGGTAGTGCAGATTTTAATGCAAAAATTAAGAATAATAAAATTAGTGCAATAACGAATATTAACAATGTAAATGGAGTTTATACTTTACGCAAAACTCCTAAATCACAGCCATTATATGTTCCACTAAAATTAATACATAGTGAATTAGCGATAAAGAATAATCGAATTTTTATAAATAAAATGAACTGTCTTGTAGATAACATGCCTGTTTTGATATATGGAAATATAGCAAATGTGTTGAATAATCCTAAAATAGATATTCATATCAATTCAAAACTTGTGCAAAAAACATTTGATAAATACTGGAATGTAGATAATGTATATCCGATAAAAGTTAAAGGTGATATCTTATTGGGTTCAAGAATATCAGGAACATTGGATAGGATTAATACGAAACTGGATTTTAAACTGGAAGAAAATTCTAGTATTTATTATATGGGTGCAACTGTCGGAGATATTGAAAATCCAATAACCGTAAATACAGATTTTGATATTATTAAAAACAACATTATTCGTTTAAATAATTTCCAATACAGCAAACTAATATCTTCACAAAATAATAAACAAAATATTTTCCCACTTTTAACGGTAAAAGGTGGAATAACGTATTATAACAACAAATTTTATAAGTTTGATAATTTAATAGTAAAAACAGAATCACCTACAGATGCAAGAATATTCAATGTATTGTTCAAAAAACCTACAATCAAACATGGTCAATTTACTTCTGATTTGAAAATTAATGGTAAATCAACCTCTCCTAAAATTTTGGGTGATATGACTGTAAATGGTATTGATATGCCGTTTTTGAACACAACCATTAAAGACTTATCATTGAATTTTAATGATAGAGATATATTAGTTCGTTCTAAAGGAGAAGTGCTTTCTAACAATGTTATTTGTAATGCTGTTCTGGATAATAAATTTTCTGATACATATAGAGTTAGAAAAGCTGATATCAATTTGAAACATCTTGATGTAAATAGTTTAATTGATGATTTAAAACAACTGGAGTTAAGAACTTTTAATGAAAATCAATCAGTAGTATCAGATAGTAATATGTTCAGTTCGATTATCCTTGATGATTTAACAGTACACGCAAACAGTGTAAATATCAAAAATATGCATGCGAATAATCTAAATGCAAAATGTTCTTTGAATGAAAAAATGTTGTTATCTGTTGATAAATTTAGTTTTGATATGGCTGATGGAAAAATTACAGGTAACGTAAAACTTAATCTATTGAACAATTTATTAAAACTAAAAATAAACGCAAACAAAGTAAATGCTAATGAGTTATTGATTGCATTATTTGATGTTCATAACCAAATATTTGGAAAACTAACAGGTACTATTGATTTGATGTCAAATATTACTAATGACAAAACAAGCAAAGAAACACTTTCAGGTAAAGCAATATTTACCGTAAAAGATGGTAGAATGCCAAAGCTTGGTTCTATGGAATATTTACTACGTGCAGGTAATGTGTTCAAAAGTGGTGTTACAGGCATAACAATGAACAGTATAATAGACCTTGTTACACCTCTCAAAACAGGAGAATTTTCAAGTATTGACGGTAATATCTACCTTTCTCATGGTATTGCAGAACGAATTGAAATACATTCAGAAAGCAAAGACCTTAACTTATTTATAAAAGGAAAATATAATCTTGTAACAGAAGTTACTGATATGAAAGTTCTAGGTCAGTTATCGAGAAAAATATCAACAGTATTTGGTACAATAGGAAACGTGTCCCTAAACTCATTGTTTAATAAAATTCCAGGAATAAATCTATCAGAAAATGGTCAGTTGATTAACGAATTGAATAAAATTCCGGGAATAGAACTTTCTAACAAAGCTTATAGAAAATTTATCGTAGAAATATTTGGGGATATTAATAACGATAACAACGTAAAAAGCTTCCGTTGGATAAACTAAAAAATATTATAATGAGATTTTTCCAAGCACAACTGACTTGTCCGCACCGGTACAAGATGGAACATTATTAGGTATGTTGTAATAATTGCAGTATCCTAAAAGTGCAAATGCCATAACCTCTTTATAGTTGTTTGAAATTCCGTAATCTTCATGCGTTTTTAGTTCAATATGTTTTGGTAAATAATTTCTCAAAAGCTTCATCATGTATTTGTTATATGCACCACCACCACCAACAACAACTTCGTTGATATGTGCATTAGGGTAAACAAATCTTTCGTATGCTTGAGCGATTGTTTTGGCTGTTAATGCAGTTAATGTTGCGATAATATCAGCCGGAGATTGTGGTGCAAATTTAAGAATATTCTCTATGTATTTAGGTGAAAAATATTCTCTACCCGTAGTTTTAGGTGGTTGTATAAAATAGTATTCATCTTCTAATAAACAATTTAACCAACTCTCTACAATCGTTCCGCTTTTTGCGATTTCACCGTCTTTATCATAAGCCTGATTGAAGAATTTTTTGACACAGTAATCAATCATAATATTTCCACAACCAGTATCAAATCCAAACGGTAGACAATCATCAGAAACAACTGTAACATTTGATATTCCACCAATATTTTGAACGGCTGAGTTTTTGAACCATTGTCTATCTGCGAAACATACTAAAGGTGCACCTTGTCCGCCATGTGCAATATCAGCCTCTCTAAAATTTGATATTGTCATACAACCGGTTTTGGCTGCTATTACAGAACTTTCACCTATTTGAAGTGTACTTTTTAGATTTATGTTATCAAGTTTTTCATCATAAGGAAAATGATAAACAGTTTGTCCATGACTTGCTATCATATCAGGTTTGCCATATTCAGAAATGAGTACGTTTGCTGCTTGAGCGAAACATTCACCTACTGCAAAATTAAGTTGGCATAATTCTTTAAGCGAAATATCTTGAGAAAATGCTTGAAAAATTTTTGATTGGATATGTGGCGGGTATTTGTAGTTTATACCGGCAATAAGTTTGCAAGACAAATCAGGATAAACCTCACACAACCCAGCATCAATTGAATCACAAGAAGTTCCTGACATTAACCCGATTATTTTTTTAGACTCTTTTTCTTCCATTTTAAACCTATTTATTTATAATAATGTTTTCGTAAGCTTCTCTATCGGTACATGCAACACGTTTTGGGATACACTCTACGTTCAAAACCTCTGCAATATGATTGATATTGTACGCACCTGATGAGATTATTATTCTAGAATTTTTATATGATGGTAGAGTTTTAATTTGTTCAACTAACCATTCACCAGCATATTTAGGACAAAATTCATCTTCCATTTGCAAATCAGTAATAATTAAATTGTATGGACTTTGAGTGTTCTCATATAGTTTTTCAAGTCCTTCTCGAGCTGAACAAGTTAAATCTATTTGATATTCTTGCTCTATAAATATTTCTTCAAGAATATTTTTGTGGAACTCTCTCCATGCCGGCATGTCATCAACAATAAGTATTTTCATAAAGTTATTATAACAAAAATGCTTTTTAATAACAGTAAAAACCTAATAATATCTATATTTTTAAAATTAATTGTAAATAAATGTAACAAGAAAAACAAAATGTGAAATTTGGAGATGTGTATATACTTTATATATAAGTAAGCATTAAATAACACGAGAGATATTAAAAGAGAGAGTACAACACAAAAAGAATCGCAGGTGAGAGTAATGGCTGTATTAAACATCTATGACATCAATGCAAAAGCAAATGAAATTGCAGAAGAATTTAAAAAAATGGACGAAGAACCAAAAGACGAAAGTGCAATTTTGTTTGAGGAGATGCGAATATTGGCATTAAATAACCGAACACGATTCAAGCTTTAAAACCACATTGTAGAGGAGTGATGTTTGGTTATAGCAAAGACATAACTTAACTTAACTCAACTTAATTCCCACTAACTTAATTTTCAGACCCGATTAGGGTCTTTTTTTTGTTATAGAGATTTGGACTGGATTACTTCGCTACCGCTCGTAATGACAGATTAATTCGTCATATTGAGCGAAAGCGAAATATCTCTAACAAGGTTTGAAAGAGATTCTTCGCCTATGGCTCTGAATGACGTGAAAGAATCTGTCAATGTTGCTTATTTCATAATTGGGGTTTATGCAACCCCAAACCCCGCACCAAATATTCTTTCTTTTTTATTGCGAAGAAAAAAGAAAGAATATTG
>CAKUVB010000011.1 GCA_934693215.1 uncultured Candidatus Melainabacteria bacterium | reverse complement strand
GCATGTGGTGGAATGGTAGACACGCTAGTCTTAGGAACTAGTGCGAAAGCGTGGGAGTTCGAGTCTCTTCATGCCCAATTATTAAATAATAAGTACCTTTGAGGAATGCCTCAAAGGTCTTTTTGTATAAATTTTTTAATGTAGCTATTTCAATGTGAAAATAAAAAATATGGTATGTAGTAATTACATTTATTGTTGTTAGAAACTTCCGCACGATATTTTGAAATGTGCATTACAGAAGTTGAGAATACTACATGTTAATTCTGTTCTTGGTGATTTGAAAATTCTTCCGAGTAATAATTTATAGCATAAATAGTATTTATTATTTTTAGTTATTATTAAATGTTAGTTCAATAACAAGACTTTTGCCATTGAAATCAGGCGGTAGTGGTCTGAATGGTGCAGTTAGTTGAATTGCATCTAAAACAGATTTGTCCATTGCGGTATCGCCTGATGACTGTGAAATTTTACTTGCTATTAAACGTCCATCTCTGCTGATTTTTAACAATGCTTTAGTTCTGCTTGGACTGTTGGTTTGTGTTGGAGTCCAGTTCAGATTTACTCGTCTTTGAAGCTCTCTTACATAAGGTTTTAAATCAACAGTTTGGGGTATATTATTTGTTTCAAAAGTTTCATTATTAGGCTGAGAATATTTATTCGTATGCGTTGTCGGTATAGCCGTTTTGCTTGAAGTCGCAGGTAAGTTGTGAGAGTATGTATCTACAGGTTGTGTCGGAATTTCTGAAGATGATTCAGAGGAGTCTGGATATTCGGCTTCATTTACTACTTCTTCTTGAGCTATTGGAGTTTCTTCTGTAGAATTAGAAGAATCATCTTTAAATAAATTATTAACTAAAAATATTAAACCGATTAAGATAATTATGCCGAATATAGATTTTAAAAAATTATCTACAGGGTTATCATATCGCTTGTTGTTATCTTTTACTTGAGTTTGAACAGGAGCACCACAATTAGGGCAGACTGTTTGATTTTCGTTCAATTCTGTACCACAATAAGTACATTTCATATTTATACCTCATTTATTTTTTGTATTGTTTGTAGAGTTTGGTAATCCAAACCATTAATTTTTAATCAGAAATTGAAGTTTGGAACTTGTCAAAAGCCCCTTTTGATGCGTTGGCGATAGGGTTCATTCCTTCATTCATCAAAGTACGAGCAACTGTTGGAGCCATTAGGACTTTTCCTGTACCTCTATATACATTTACCAATCCTTCTTTGTTCAGAAGCGAACCAATTAAAGTCTTAGATGAACGTTCAACTGTAAAATCTAGGGATTTTGACCACATGATAGCCATACTTCCATCAATTTTTAGTGTGTCATTTTCTAAGTTAAACTCAATTAATTCTTCTCGAGGGATAGGTGATTCCAAAACTGCAATACCATGTCCTGACAAGCATAGATTATAGCAACCTTTGTTGCTTCCCATAGTTGCAGAAAAACTTTTATCAACAATTCTTTCTTCAAGTTGAGTGTCACAAGCTAAGAATATACCATCATCAAGAACAACACCTTCTTCGCCCCAAGATGCAACGTCTTCTAAAATGATATGTTTATATGTTGGTTCAAACATAACTAAACCTGTTCCTTTGTACAAAGGTTTTACTGCAGTTTCACTTGTCATCATACTTGCAACTGCACCTTTCAGTAAGTTTCCGACAGCTTTAATCCCTGAACCTAGACCAGTTTCGCTTTCAATATTTCCAAATATCCATTGCATTGCACCAGCTTGAACTTTAGTTGAATTGTTGTTTAGTGTAACTAAAACTTGTCGTTTTTTTACATTCATTTCTTTTTTGAAATATTCATTAATATAATTATAGTCACAGCTTAAATCTTTTTGATGTTCATAGACAGTATATTTACCCCGAGTTTTAATAGGTTTCATATTCGGGTTGTTGTTTATATCAACCTGATTTAAGAATTTGTTTTCTACTGCTTGGATTTGGTTGCCACAGTTATAGCAAACAGTGGCGGTATCTGGTAATTCTGTATTACAGTTTGAACAAGTGACCATAAAATTCTCCTTTATTTTACATAATAGAACTTTTTAAGTGTTCAACTATAATATCATATTTTTATGTAAATCTAAAATGATTTTTAAAAACAAAAAAAGAGGAATTTTAAATCCCTCTTTTATATCGTAAAAATTTTTGTTTATTTTGTTATTTATCAAACATCTGTTTAATGCCATCGACAGAGCTTAGGATTCCTGTTGCCTCGTATGGCATATAAACAACTTTGTTATCTTTGCCTGATGTTATTGTTTTCATTGTTTCAAGATACTTCATCGCAATTAAGTATTTGTCAGGTTGTCCTTTATCTGCAAGTGCATCAATAATTTTTTGAATAGCTTGTTTTTCACCATCAGCTTCAAGGATTCTAGCTTGCTTTTCCCCGTCTGCCCTTAGGATTGCAGCTTGTTTTTGACCTTCAGCTCTATTAATTGCGGCTTCTTTTTCACCTTCTGCTTGCAAGATTGCAGCTTTCTTTTGTCCTTCTGCTTCAAGAATTGCAGCACGTCTGTCACGTTCAGCTTTCATTTGTTTTTCCATCGCAGTTTGGATATCTACAGGCGGAATAATGTCTTGGAGTTCAACTCTGTTGACTTTTACACCCCATTTGTTTGTTGCTTCATCAAGAATTGCTCTTAATTCTTGGTTGATTTTATCACGAGAAACCAAAGTTTCATCAAGGTCTATTTGTCCAACAAGGTTTCTAAGTGTTGTTTGGGTAAGTTTTTCTATAGCTTCAGGTAAATTTTCAATCTCATAAACTGCTGATTTTGGGTCAACTATTTGGAAGTACAAAAGAGCATTAATACTAATTGAAACATTATCTTTTGTAATTACGTTTTGACGAGGGAAATCATAAACTGTTTCTCTTAAATCAATTCTTTCTTTTTCTTTTACAAAAGAATATGATTTGCCATCAAGTCCTTTTTGAGAGATTTTCCATGAAATAGGTCTTGGTGTTTCTATTATTGGAAATATGAAATTAAGCCCAGATTCAAGTATTCTTTCAAATTTTCCTAATCGTTCTATGATTACAACTTCTGCTTGTTTTACAATAATTACACCTTTGTATACAAATATAACTGCGGCAGCAATTAATAATAAAGTCACTATAGACATAAAAATCCCCCTATGTTTATTTTTTGAGTTTAACACTCATGATTAAACTTTCGTGTTTTACAATTTCCACAATAGAACCTATTGGGATAATTTCATTATTTATAGAACGAGCGTTCCATCTTTCGTCATAAATAGAAATAACTCCAGAATCAGAAGTTACTTCTTCAATAACTTTGGCAGTTTGTCCAATATATTTACTTTTCATACCTGTGTTGGAGTTCTTTTGGTTTTTTGATTTGACAAGCAAAGGTCGTAAAAACCAAAGTAAAAGAAGTGACAAAACAACAAATATAAGCATTAATATATTAATATCAGTAATTATAAAAGAGGCAATTGCTGTAATAAACGATGCTATTGCAAAGTTGAGAAAGAATAGCATTGGAGTGAACATTTCTAAAACAAGAAATACAAGTCCTAATATTACAAGTAATTGCCACATAATCATAAATTCACCTTAACATAGTTATTGTGTAAATATAATAGTTAACTATTTATTGATAAGTTCGTTAATATCATTAACCATATCATCAGGGTTGAAACCGTGAACACGAGCTCCTGCTTCTAAGTTTTCAAAACGAGCTGCTGCACAACCTATGCAACCAAGACCGTATTTAGCAAAAATTTCTAAGCTTTCAGGATATTGTTGAACGATATCCATAATTCCCATTTCTTTTGTAACTTTCTTTTCCATAGTATAAAACTCCTTTTATAAAGTAGTATGTGTTTTTTGTTGACTTTTAAAAAATCATCATTAAATAAATTGTACAACAAAAAGTGAGGTTTTCAAAGATGGGTTTTATTAAAAATTTATTTAACAACAATGAATCAACAGTAATTGGTTTATGTGATTTAAAACGCAGGCAACCGGAAAATATTATCTATGAAACAAAATCATACGTTTTGAATCAATTATTCATGGAAACACCTGAAAATAATATTTTATTAAGACGAGTTATTTAATCAGTTATTTATAGTTTATCTTTTTTAGATTTGTCGTCTTTAGCTTCTTCTTCTGCTCTATGTTCGCAGTGCATTGAAGCTTCAAGTTTATCTATAATTTCTTTGTAGTGATAATGTAGTGCGTGTTCAGCTTGAGCATGCAAATCGTCGAAATGGTAGTGCATTGCAATTTCTAAGTCGGCTAAAGATGTATTGTATTCATAAAGTCGTTTTATATATTCTATTTTTGCATTGTTATAATTCTTTCTGGCACTTTGTAATGCAATATAATCACTTTTTCCTTCGTTATATCTTTTGCTTACAAGATTAAACTCATCTAGTGCATCTTTTGCTTCTTGTTTTGAAATATCAATTTGTTCTTCATTTTTGTTCACTATTAAAAAACATCTTTTTACTTCAAAGTACAAATTCTGTTTGAATTCATCTACAGAATTGTCTGCAAGGTTTAGGTTTGCTTTTGCTCTATCTATTTCATGCTTGAATTGTTTTATATTTAGAGCAGTTGACATATTGATATACATATTTATATCGTTGTTAGAGTCGTGTCTATAATTAAAATAGTTGTATCCAACATTTCCTGTTATAGCTGGATAATATTGACGTTTAACATAAATTAGGGCTTGTTTCATTGCTTTTTGTGTAGCTTCAAGTACCCATAAGTCAGGGCTGTTATGATAAGCAAGTCCATAAGCCTCATCAAGTGTAAACGGCAATACTTTTAACTTAGATTCGTCATTCATTTCAATCTTTGATTTAAGAGCAACATTTTTTATGTTCTTATCATTAGAAGTTTGGATTGTTTTTATTGAGTCAGGGATAAATTTGTCTGTAAAATTGAATGTATAAAGTTTTTCTATATCAAAATCAGGAGAATATGCTGAGTACATTTCATTAGCAAGATTTGTGAATGCTACATCGTAGTTGTTTTCCGCATCAGATAGTCTAAGCTCTGCATCTCGTAAAAAAACTTTTGCTTCCAAATAATCTATTTGGCTTTTTTTACCTGTTTCATAAAGATGTTTTGCAAGTTCTACGTTTTTTTGATTTATAAGAACATTCGTTTGTTCAACTTCAAGCTCGGCTTTAGCTTTCAAAACATCAAAATATTTCATTTTTATTTTGAAAATAGTATTACAAATGCTATCCATGAACTCATATTCAGCTGCAAGTTTGTAAAAATGCTCCATTCGGATTAATGAGTTAGATTTACCAAAATCCCATATTAATTGTTGCAAATATACTCCAGCAGAAGGTAATTGCCTATAAGCAGAGCCATGTTCATCGTTTTTGTTGGAATTATATTCTTGATAAACTCCAACACCGGCACCTATTGTTGGAAAATATGCAGATTTTGCAATTCCTAAGTTGCTATCTGCAATATATAGGTTGTACTCTTGTTTCTTTATTATTGGACTATTGTTAATTGCGATAGCGACACAGTCTGCCAATGATAAAATATCACCTTTGTGTATTTGGTATTCTTCAATCGCACTTGTTGGTAGCATATTGAAAGAAAAAATGATTAATAAAATAATTATATTGATTTTAATTTTCATCTTAAAAATTATTATATCTTAAACATAATAGTCAAAATACAAAGTTGGTTGTATAATAATACTTACGAAATTAAAGTTATTATTTTTATTGGAGAAGTTTTATGGATAAGAATATCATCTGTATGAAATGGGGAGATAAGTTTGATGCCGGTTATGTTAACCGTTTATATGAAATGGTTGAAAAGAATATTACAATTCCTCATAGATTTGTATGTTTCACAGACAATGGAGAAGGTATTAATCCTAATGTAGAGATTAGACCAATTCCGCCTTTATGTGAAGATGGTATTCCTGATAGAATGTGGAAAAAATTAACTGTATTCAATAAAGATTTGTATGATTTAGAAGGAACTGCACTTTTCTTAGATTTAGATATTATAGTTAGACAAAGTTTAGACCCGTTTTTTGAGGCAGAAGGTGAATTCTTGATTATTAAAGATTGGGATTTCCCAAATGACATAATCGGAAACTCATCAGTATTTAGATTTGAAATAGGCAAACACCCTGAAGTCCTTGAACATTTTAGAGAGTTAGGGCCTGCAGTTAGAAAACATTTCCAAAACGAACAAGCATTTTTAACTTACGAAATGTTTGAAAAAGGTATATTGAAATATTGGGATTCAGATTGGTGTGTAAGCTTCAAGCGTTGTTGTTTACACAAATTCCCTCTTTGTTGGTTTAAAGTTCCAAGAGATCCTGAAGAAGCTAAGATTCTTATTTTCCATGGAAAACCAAATCCTGAACAAGCTTACAAAGGTTACTTCGGTAAAATGGGCTTTAGAATGATTTTACCTACAAAATGGTTAGACAAATATTGGGTTCGTAATAAGTAAAAGAGGTTCGCATGATATTAGTTACAGGTGGGGCCGGATACATTGGCAGTCATTGTGTTTTGGCACTTTTGAACAGAGGGCTTGATGTAGTTATTTTTGATAGCTTAGAGACAGGTCATATCGAAACTGTAACGACTTTAAAAAAAGTTGATTCTGCTGGAAAAGTTGTTGATTTTATAAAAGGTGATTTGAAGAATTTAGATGATATAGAATCAGTTTTTGAAAAATACGATATAGAGGCAGTTATTCATTTTGCGGCATTATCACTTGTTGGGGAATCGGTTAAAGAACCTCAAAAATATTATTATAATAATGTTTTTGGAACATTGAATTTGTTGAATGCAATGTTATCTCATAATGTTAAAAAGATAGTATTCTCGTCAACAGCAGCAACTTATGGTGAACCTGAATATACTCCTATAGATGAAAACCACCCGCAAAATCCTATCAATCCATACGGTAATACAAAACTTATGGTTGAAAAGATTATGGACGATTATTCAAAAGCTTATGATTTGAAAAGTGTACGACTTAGATATTTCAATGTCGCAGGAGCAGATTCTCAAGCCAGAGTTGGAGAATGGCATGAGCCTGAAACGCATTTGATTCCGAATATTCTAAAATCTACTTTAGGGGCAGGTAAGATTTTTGAACTTTATGGAGAGGATTATCCTACAAAAGATGGAACTTGTGTAAGGGATTATATAAATGTAGAGGACTTAGCACAAGCACATATTTTAGCACTTGAATATTTGAACAATGGCGGAGATACAAATTATTTTAACTTAGGTACAAAGCAAGGAGATACCGTAAAAGAGGTTTTTACAGCTTGTGAAAAAGTAACAGAACAAAAGATTCCTGTTAATATGATGTCACGCAGAGCCGGTGACCCTGCATCTCTTGTTGCAGATAATACAAAAGCTAAAACTGTATTAGGTTGGATTCCGAAGAATTCATTAGAAGATAGTATCAAAACTGCCTATTCTTGGGTGTTAAAAAATAAATAACATATATTTGGTATTATTTATTTCTTTAGATATTTATATTTTTTATTCAAATAAGTCGTGTAATCTGGATTTGATATCATCATTGTCTAATTCATGGGTTAGTTGATTTAAATCAAGTGCCATTTGATAATATTCTGCGGCAGAAGTTTTTTCTTCCAAAACCTGATAAGCACGTCCTGTATTAAAATATGCAAGAGTATAATTAGGGTTGAGTTCAATTGCACGTTTAAAATAAGTTAAGGATTCGTAAGCATCACCAATACCATCAAGATAAACAACGCCTAAGTTGTTATGTGCAACTTCAAAATCAGGGTTTAAGTCGACAGCTTTGTGTAGAGAAACTAAGGCTTCTTCTATGTAATCTTTTTCCCATAAAGCTAATCCGGCTTTAGCATAAGCAATAAAATTATCAGGATTCATTGTGATTCCGTCACAATAGGTCTTAATAGCTTTATCCAAATTACCTTGTGCCATGAATAAATCGCCTAAAGATAACAATAAATCATAATTATTAGAATCAAGTACAAGACCAGCTTGGAAGGTTGCTTCAGCTGCCTCAAAGTTTCCTTTAACTTCGCCATATAATGCCCCAAGAGCATGACATACAATAGATGTCCAGCTGGCATCAGGGTTTAGTTTTATTGCTGTTTGGTAATATTCAATTGCATCATCAAACAATTCTGCTCTAACAAGTGCGTATGCTAATGAATTGTTATAATAAGGATTGTTAGGTTCTTCACCTAATGCTAATTTGAATGCTGATACTGAATTGATTTTATCTCCTCTGCGAAGATATAGGTGTCCTAATTCATAATATATTTTGCCGTTATCAATACCAAATTCTAACAATCTGTTATAGTAATCAATAATAGTATCAATTTCTTCAGGGAAATAAGTTTGCATAATTGTTGCAAGCTTAAGTAAAATTTCTCTGTTTTCAGGTGAAGTTTTCAAAGCATTTTTGTAATATTCAAGACTTGATACAACGTCATTACATTCAAGAGATAAATCTCCAAGTTTTTTATAGAAAATATCTCCATGTTGAGTTTTTTCCATGCCAAGAGCATACGCGTTAAATGCCGTTGGAAACATTCTTATTTTTTCTAGTGTTGCACCAATAGTTTTGAATGAAGCAACAGAAAAATTGTCGGCAATGGATTCGTACATCATTTTTAAAGATGGATAATCTCCCATGAATAAAATGCTTCCGGTTAAAAAATAGTATAAATACTTCATCATTCCACTGAAAGATTTACCCTCATGCTCCATTTGTTTTTGAATAAGCTGGGATAAAAATAATCGTGGTCTTGCAGTATTTGTTGAATGTTTGTTTATTGCAATTTTGAATTGTTCTTCAGCATTTTTGTAATCGTTGGCAATAGAATAGAAATAACCTGTGTAAATGTGTGCATTTACATTATCAGGCTCTAATGTAATTGCGGTTTTACATTGTTCAATAGCACTCTCTACGGAGATTTGTCCTTTTTCCCACATTAAACTTGCAAGACGATAGTATGCCTCTGCTAATTTAGGATTGAATCTAATCGCATCAACATAATATAGAATTGCTCTATCAATATCTTCAATCTGTTGTTTGATTAAATATTTTTGATGTGCAAGTCTTGCATTTTCTAAAGCTTTTTCTGCTTCTTCTTCACGTTCAACCGAGGGTATTGTAAGTTCTTCCGACATTATTTCTCCATAGCATTGTCTGATGTAACATGGTAGACGGACTTAAATTTTGAATCTTTAATAGAAAAATTTTAATATCAACCGTATAGTTTAGAAACAGGTACAATCCTCCTAAAACACTGATTCTTAGCTAATTTTGGGGTGCGTAATTTAATAGTTTCAAGGCTTGAGCTGTTTTTATGCAAGATAACTCAAAATTGCTCCACCAATTTCTTCGTTTGGGTCAAAATATTGAGGCGTTTTTGGTGGATTAATTGAGTTTTGAATAAGCATGCAAACTAAAGGACCAAAAGCATCTGGAACTTGTGTTTTTCTATAAATTCCCGCTAAATATGTTTGTACATTGGGTGATTTTGTTTGGTTAAAACGAGAAAAAGTCGGATACATTTTATCAACACCTTTTACGCCACTATCTATCATTTGGTCTACAATATATAATGTTTCTGTGATTTCTTTTTCATCGTTTGATTTTTTTAAAATATTTTCTAGTTGAGGCAAAGCTTTTTCTCGTTGTTTTACATAGAAATCTACTTTTCTTTTGTCAACAATCGAATAATTCCGATTTTCATTTGGAAGTTGAATCGGTTGATATGCAGTTTGTTTGAATGTTTGAAAAGTTGTTGAATAATTCATGTTTCACCGTTATAAATTAGTTTTAATATGTTATGAATAAACATAAGGAGCACCATTTTTTATTTCGTTAAGTATGCTATCTGCAACAATTTTTAAATCTTCGTTAGATTTGCCGTTTGCTTTTTGTTTATAAAACTCATCACAAAGAGGTTGTATAGATGCTTCTTTTTTAGATTTAAAATTCCTTAACTCTGTAGAAACAAGACGTTTTTGGAGTCCCAGTTCTGTATCTGCGTTGTATTTTTTTACTTGAACATCTTTAATTGCTTCGCAAGAGGTTTTGCCGACATAAGCAGCTGCTGTAGCTCCTGTTATTCCAAAAAACAAACTCTTGAATTGTTTGTTTGATGAATCCATGAGCCAGTTATAGAAAAATGCAGTATAATCATTTACGTGAGAATAAAAAGTGTTTCTATCTTCTCCTGAACCACCTAATGCACTGTTTGCTTTTTCTGTAGATTTTTTGATAGCAAATAAAGTGTCTGCGATAAAAGATTTTTTCTCATCATCATTATGCCAATGTAGTTTTTCTGCAGTTTCTGAAACCTCTTGAGGTGTCGCATCTATAGAAACTAAGAGATTTTTTATATTATTACTATTTAACTCTTTTGCGGCTTTGTGTCCTTCTTCACCTAGTTTGTCAGGAGAATGTTCTTTCATTTGTTCAATGACAAGTCCAATAGCTTCTTTAACTTTTTCTCGTCCTTTTTTCATAGCATCTATACTGTTTCTAACATTTTTAATAGAAACGTATCCTAAGCCGACTATTGTTCCTAAAGAGGCTACACCTAGTGCAAGATAGCCTAATCCTTTTATAAAGTTAGAAGTTTTTTTCTTAGAGTCTAAATCTTTTTTCTGTCCTCTAAAACTTATATTACGTCTTTTGAAGTTTTCTACAGGTTCAGGTTTTTCTGTGAGAACTTTTGAAAACTCTTTAGCTTTTTCAGAAAGCATGTTTCTGTTGATTTGTAGTTTGCCTGCAAAAGATTGAGTTTCTACTGCAATAAGGTTTTCTTGAAGGTTTTTATGAATATCAGCTTCTTTTTTCTTAACCCAAACATCTTTAAACCCATCACAAAAAGTTTTTGCCATAAAAGCCATTGATGCCAAACTTGCAACCCCTAATGTCGCTTTAATTGCTTTTTTACTTGGAGAGGCAACCATTCTATATATAGCTTGGTTAATTTCTTCATTTATACATACATTTCTTGTAAGAGAAGGAAGTTTTTGTGCTAAATCAACATTTATATTATCTTTTGCTGATTTTGCTAATAGGGCAGTTCCTCCGGCAATAGCACCCATAACTCCTGTTGTAGCAGCACATATTGGAAGAATTCCTTTTTCTTTTTTTGTTGATTTTTCATAAAGTTTGTTCGGAAGTTCAACAGAATCACCAATGACCATTGAGTTATATGAATCGTTCAATGGTACATTTGAGTTTACAAGAACTCCTTCTTTGACGAGATTTGATGTTTTGATTTGTGTTCGAGTTTGGTTTCTATGTATTCTTTGAGATTCCAAATCTTGATTAATATTCACGATTTAATTCCTTATATTTTGTTGGTCTGTTGGTTATTTTTTCTAATAGTGTCTGTAATTTGTTTAGTTGTTTTTGATAATCTTCAATTCTTTCGTCCTCAGAGTTTTCGTTTTCAGCTCTAAAGATTTCAAAAATAGATATAATTTTCTTCTTAACTTTTTTAGCAAAATCAGAGAACTTCTTATCCATAGCGGCTTTAAGTTCCCCATATATTGCAGTAAGTTTATCTGTAATATCAGTTAATTTTTGAGCTAAGTTTGCTGTTGCTTGTAAGAAATTAACTGGTAAATCTTTCATAAATTTAACTACAGGTAATAGAATATTTTGAGCAACCATTGCAAGAGGTCTGGTTAATGCTGATTGGCTCATGTTTTGGATAAAAGTTTGTAAGTTTTGAGCCATTTTTGTCATGTTGTTTTGGAATTGAGCCATTGCAATGATTTGATTTTGATAATCTGCTTCTCTTGCAAGTCTTGCGTTTTGGATTGATTTTAGAAAAGCTCCGATAGCAGCACATTCATTCCAACTCATTTCTCCAGGTTTTGCTGAAAAATCAGCCGTAACGACTTTGCTAGACCCTATACCGCCAGAACAAATAGGACACGCTCCAGGTGGTAACCCATGAGGGCATAATCCCGAACGCACTCCTGATGCTTGAACTGCTGAAATCGCTAACGACACTATATCCTTCTTTCATATCCTTCTATGGTTAAATTTAACCATTTACCAATATTTTGACTCGAAACATTGGTTAATTTTGAGTGTTCCGACTTTTACGGCTGCGGCACAGTTGAAGATATTCACTTCATTTCCTCATGAAAATTTTATGCAAAGCATACATCATAGTCAATGAAATGCTTTACAATTGTCATAAATGAAGGAAATAGGAAAAACAAAATTTAAACTTGTCAACTATAGTTTTATTTGTATCAAAGTCAGGTTTTATGAGAGTTTGCACGCAATTGGATTTGAAACTGTTAGTTATTATTAAAATTTTTGTAGAAAAAGTTTACCTATTCGGGTAATGTACTATAATATATGATTATAATTTAATTTACATGTCAAGTCGATAAGGAGAATTAATAATGATAGGAACATGCGAAATTAAAGTTGTTATAATTGAAGATTTTAAACTCACTCGTGTAGGTCTTAGATGTGCTCTTAACGAAAATGAAGATATAAATGTTGTTGGAGAAAATGAAAATGCAATGGGTGGGCTTAGAATTATAGAACAACTAAAGCCTGATGTTGTATTGATGGATTTAGGGCTTCCAGGCATGAATGGTATAGAAGCTATAATGAAGCTTAGAGAAACAAACAAAACTACAAAAGTTATTGCCTTGACATCTCATGATAGAGCAGAAGAAGTTATTGCAGTATTAAGTGCTGGTGCAAATGCGTATTGCCTTAAAGATATTGACCCTATAAAATTAGCCGATGTTATTAGAGATGTAGCCAATGGTGTATGTTGGTTAGATGCAGAAGTTGCAGAAAAAGTTTTGCGTTCTTTCCCTAAACAAGATAAACTTAGCTTGTTAAATTCAAAATCTAATCAAGATAGCCAAGTTCCATTAACAGAACGTGAGTATGAGGTCTTGCGTCACCTTGTTTCTGGTAAAAGTAATACAGAAATCGCAAAAGAACTTATTGTAAGTGTACATACTGCAAAAGCCCATGTATGTTCTATTTTACAAAAAATGTGTGTAAATGATAGAGTACAAGCTGCGGTAAAAGCAGTCAGAGAAGGTATAGTGTAAGCAGACAATTAATTGCCGAGTCATAAATACATGACTTGGTAATTAATTTAATTCTATGGGACAGGGTCGTATCCACCTTCATTTAATGGGTGACAACGGCATATTCTTTTAATCCCAAGCCAACCCCCCTTTAATATTCCATATTTGATAATTGCTTGTTTCATGTATTCTGAACAAGTTGGATAAAATCGACATCTTGAAGGTGTTAAAGATGAGATTTTTTGATAAATTTTTATCAAAAATAATAAAAACTTTTTTAGCATTTATTATGCTGCCCCTTCTCCAATAGTATCAACAGCTTCAACTTTGATATCTGTAATCAATTCAGAATAAGAAATTACAACAATGGTTGGAATATGACGTTCTAAAAGTTGGAATAATGGCAATCTGATTCTAGGAGAACATAGAATAACAGGTTGTTTACCGATGTTTTGGTGTGCTCTCATTAATGTCATAGCAGTTGATTCAATCAAATCTTGAACTTGCATTGGGTTTAACAAGAACATTGTACCCAATTCGGTTCTTTGACAACTATCATCAAGTATTTTTTCCCATTCAGGAGAAAGAGTTAATGCGTATAATACGTTGTCATCTTGAACATTGGTTAAACAAATTTGTCGTCCTAATGCTGCTCTTAAACGTTCTGACAAAATGTCGGGTTCTTTAGAAAATCTCGCATAGTCACAAAGCCGTTCGAATACAAATATAATATCCTTGATAGAAACTTTTTCTCTGATTAAGTTTACAAATATCTTACGTAAATCTGATGTAGAAATGATTGCTGGAACAAGGTCGTTAACCAATGTAGGGTCTTGAGAACGAACAAGTTCCATAAGTTTAAGAACGTCAGTTTTTGTCATAACTTCGTCTACGTGCTTACGTACACATTCTTGTAAGTGAGTAACAAGAACATCTGTTGCATCAACGGCAGTAACATTGCTTGCTGATTGAGCATCTTCTGAATTAACCCAATAAGCTTGTGTTTGGTAAGTCGGGTCAACAGCAATGATTGCATCATCAGGAACAGATTTTTTAACAGCGTCCCATTGGTCAGCAATAACCATATACTTACCGGGATATACATAACCTGTAGCAACAGTATTACCACGAATAGAAATCATGTATTCATTTGCTTCAAGTGCAGATGAATCCATAATACGAATGTTTGGTAAAATGTAACCTAATTCGTCAGTTACACGTTGACGTAAAGCTGCAATTTTAGCAAGTAATTGACCTTCTTGATCAGGGTCAGCAATAACTAGCAAGCCTGCACCAACTTGTAAACTCAATACGTCCACACCCAAACGTTCGTACATTTTGTTTGGGTTTACCAAATCTTGCATGTTTTGTCGTACATTTTCTAATTGACCTAATTGAGATTGAACGTCAGCATTAATTAATACAGAGAATCCGGCAACGGCCAAACCTATAGAGAACATCAAGAATGGAATAAACGGCAAACCGGTCATTGGTGATGTTACTGCAATTAAGAACAAGAACATTGCAGCAAAGAACAATGAATAAGGCTTGTTCATAATTTGTTCTGTTAAATCAGCACCCAAGGACGCACTAGCAGCTGAAGCACGAGTCATTACGATACCGGCTGCAATAGACATCAATAGTGATGGAACTTGAGATGCCAAACCGTCACCAATTGTTAAAATTGTATATTTAGAAACAGCATCGGCAGGTGGCATTTGGTTCATCAAACAACCAATTAATAAACCACCAACAATGTTGATAATAACAATGATGATACCAGCCATAGTATCACCTTTTACGAATTTCATAGCACCGTCCATTGAACCGAACAAACTTGATTCTCTCTGTAAGTCTTCACGTTTTTTTACGGCTTCTTCCGGAGATATCAAACCTGCGTTAAAGTCGGCATCAATAGTCATTTGTTTACCGGGCATCGCATCTAAGGCAAATCTGGCAGAAACTTCAGCAATACGTTCCGCACCTTTTGTGATAACCATGAACTGTACAACTGTGATAATCAAGAAGATTACACCACCTACAACCATGTTACCACCGGTTACGAATGTCCCGAATGCGTGGATAACTTCACCAGCTTCACCTTTTGCCAAAATTAAACGAGTTGAGGCAATTGATAAAACCAGACGGAACATTGTACCTAAAAGAATAATTGATGGGAATGCTGCCAATTCTAACGGTTTTTGTACATACAAAGATATCATCAAAAGCACAATACCTAAGGTTATGTTCAAACTGATTGAAAAATTAATAACCCACGAAGGCATCTCTACTAACAAAATAAGAATTAATGTTAGTACAAAGCAAGCAAGAAATATTTCACTTATTGGTTTATGTTCTGCTTCTGCTGCCATTAAGACCCTTTCAATGCTTTTTGTATAATATCAATTTGTGCATCTATACTGGCATCGACTACACCATTGTTTGTCTGCACAACACAACTGCCTTCTGTTATATTATCATCAGCAACTATGTTTAATTTAGATTCTACACCTAACAAAGTTAATTGTTCAGGTAATGTATCTTTTACATATTGAGCCTGAGTTGTATTAACTTTTATCGTTATTTGTGGTTCGTTTTTAGGTATATTCTTTAGTATATCCATAACTGTATCAATTACAATTTGTGGATCTATCTGAACTTCATGTTTAATGATTTTACGAGCAATATCAAGACTTATTTCAATAATATCAGGAGCAATTGCATCAAAAACCTTTTTTTCAGCACTCATGAACGCACCAATGTTAGATTTTAGAGCAACCAAATCAGCCTTTGCTTTTTCAAGTCCTTCGTTATATCCTTCCTGATACGCAGCATCTTTTATTTGTATTGCTTCTTCTTGAGCTCTTGAAATTAAGTTTCTATCATCAATTCTTCTATAACCACGTCTTCTGTTTCCAGTACGGCGTTCTTCTCTTTGGGTAAAATCAATGTTATCTATATCAAAAACTGCTTGTTCAATATCTTCTTCGTCTTCTTTTGAATCTTCTTCAGGTACTTGAACAGCTTGAGCCTCCGCAACCTTTTGAGCCTCCTCCTCTGCTCTTTGTTGCGCTTGTTTAGCTGCTATTTTCTTCTGAAAACTATTCTTCTTTATAATCATAATATTTATTGTACACTATCTTTGACATATTGAACAACAATTCCTGCAACTCTTGTCGGAATTGGGTAATAATCTCCCTCATAAGCTTTCGCAATAAATCGTTTCAAGAATGGACGTTCTGATTTGAACAATTTTTCAATCTCGTCTAGTGGGTGAGTATCAAAAATTTTGTTTAATTGTCTAATTATGGATTCTTGACTAGGACTTTTACGTCTTGGTAAAAATTCTTTTATGTTCTCAAGACATTTTAGGGTGTAACTCATATCAAGTCCAGCCTCTAAGTTTTCGACCTTCATATAAGTTTGAATGGTTTCAACGTCTTGAGGTGCAAATTTTTCTAGGATTGCATCAACTCTATCTTGAGGTAATATTTTTAATACCAAAGCTACAGACATTAATTTCAAAGCCTTTTCCATAGGTTTTGCAGGTAATGCTGTTTGAGTTGTTGGAATAGGTGCTTGAGCTATCGGTTGTTGAGGTTGAGCAGTATCTTGTTGTGCGGCTGCCTCTATTGCTGCTTTTTGTTCTGCTTCTGCTTGAGCAGCTTGAGCCGCCATATCGTCAATGTTTGATTGGCTCATTGCTTTTTGAGATATTTCAGCAGAAATAACTCCTCGTTTTTCCAAATTATCAATCGCATCTTTGTAAGATTTATTAACGTGATGTTCAATTAATTGCAAAATTTGGTCTTGTGGAACATTTTTCATTATAGCCTGTTTTGCAACTTCAAAAATTGTAAAGGCTATTTTTTGCATAATGCCGTCCCAATGCTCTGGCAATATTCCTGAATGTACAAGATCTATAGATTTGTGGAATGCCCATTCTGCAATGATTTGGGTTACAAATATCGCTTGGTCAGCATTGAATCCTAATGCCTCATCATTAGCGATAGCTTCACCGGCTAAAAGAGTGAAATTAGAAAGAGTTTTAACAACATAATTTTTTTGCATGTCGTTAAATTCTTTAGGGATTAATTCCCCTGCTTGAGAGGACATCATCTCTGCAAATTCTTTATAATCAAACCCTTCTATTGGCATTTATACATTTCCCTTTTCTAATTTACCTCGCCCCATTTACATAAGGTTTTTTGTTAACCTTGTTCTATCCAACTCTTGATTTTTTCTCCAGCGAAATCTTCATCAGCCATATCAAATTCTGATTTTATTTCTGCTAAAGCATTTTTTAGAGGAGTGTAGTCAACAGGCATTCTTGCTTGTTGTATTTGTAATTGGGTTTGTTCTTGTTGTTCAAGCATACTACGTTGTAATTGTTGTTGTTGTTCTACAAGAGCATCTGCTTTTTGTCCAACATCTCTTAGTTGTTGTTCTTGTTCTACTGTTTTACCTCTTAGAGCTTCCATTTCAACTTCTTGTTTTTCTCTCATTTTCTTTAATCTTTGAGTTACTGCTCTATGTCCTAAGAACAAGCTTGCTGCAACCATTGCTATTGCTAACCACCAAGGATTACCTGTTTCATCTGGTTTTGGAAGTTTTTCCGGGTTATCTGATGCAAGATAAGGGTCATTTGAATCGTTGAATACGATAGAAACATTTTCAGGTCTTGCTTTTGGACTTGCAGAATGTGCAACAAGTTCTTTTAAATCATCTATTGTTAAATCAGGTGGTAGTGCAGCTTTATCCATAGTTACTGCAATAGAAATATCTTCTATAACTCCAGGGTTCATATATTCGTTTGTTTGAATTTTAGATACACCATATTGAGTTTCTTTTGCAGTTCTTGAATAGTTTCTGTTTTGGTTTGAATTTGCACCACCTCCAGGTAAACCATTTGGAAGATATACACTAACTGCGTTAGTATTTTTGCTACTATCATTCGTTTGGTCACCTAAACCTTCTGAGAAGGTTTGTTCTGATATTGAAGCTTTTTGGTTTGGATCATACCAAGTTGTGAATTTTTCTGTAGGAGATTGTTTTAGGAATGTACTAACAGTTGCTGTATAGTTACCTTTACCAACCAATCTGTCTAATTGTGTATTAACCTTTTGCAACATATATTTATCTTTTTCGTGAAGTTTTTCTTCGTCTTGAGAAGTTGCGTCAAGGATATTGTTATAAACATTACCGTTTGTGTCTGTTATTGATAAGTTTTCAGGAGTCAAGCCTGATACAGAACCGATAAGTAAGTTTGTAATCGCTTTTACTTTGAAATTGTCAAGTTTTTCTCCTGAAGGCATATCAAGTTGAACTGTTGCCGTAACAGGTTTTTGTGTTGATGAGAACATTGTTTGTTCAGGAATTGAAACAAAAACTGATGCATTTTGAATAGGCGGAATTTTACGGATTAATCTTGCCAATTCACCATCAATTGCTCTTACTAAACGAATTCTTTTATCTTCTTTAGTAGATGTGAAATCACCTTTGTCGAACATTTCTAGTCCGACATTTTGGTCCATTAAACCACTTTTTACAATAGCTAAAAGAGCTCTATCTCTTTGTGTTTGAGTGTAATCTTTTAAGAAAATTGTTGATTTTGTACCATCAAGTTTTCTATTAGCAGTGATACCTTCTCGAGCTAGTAGGGCTTGTATTTCGATAGCTTTACCTAAATTGTCTGTTGTTAATAAATCTAGTGGGTCTTTAATAACTTTTTCTTGAACAACTTTACCGCCAGCACCTTTGTTTGATGTAGAAACAATAGCTACGGTAACCAATAGAGCTACAAGGACTACAGCTGCAACTGCAATTCCTATTAAAACTTTTTTATCTTGTAATAACTGCTTAAAATCCATATTGATAACACCCTAACGCTATTATTTATTTAGTTTGGTACACACTACTGTTACTATATTATACTATACTTGAAGTTGCATAATTTTATCATATGTTTGTATGATTTTACCGGTAAATTGAGTTGCGACGTTAACATTTATTTCTGCTTTTGCCATTGCTGTCATAACATCATGGATATCAACGTCATCATTACCAGCCATAACATCTTTCAACATACCGTCAGGAGCATTCAAATCTGAGTTGAATTTTTCGACTAAACCTGACATTACTGATTTGAAATCTGTTGTTTCAGGAGTTTCTACTCTGCCAATTCTTGCACTTGGCATATTTCCAAATCCCGGGTCCATTTTTGTATGTTGAATACGACCTTGTAAGTCATATCTTGGATAAAATCCTGTTCCATTTGATAACATACTCTACCTCACTCTTTTAGTTAAATTCGTTTACACTTTTTATAGTAATCGGATAAAATTCTAATAAAATTAATGATATACATAACAAATCCTTCATTTGTGCTAGTTACTCAATATTTTTTTAAGGATTTATTTAAAAAAGTCAACGAAAAAGTCAAGCTATGACATGATTTGAACCAAATTCGACATATTTCTTAATATTTTAAAATAGTTAGTTTTGTTTTATTTCTTTATTCCATTTGTAATAAAAATAAAGTCCTAAAATGAGATATACACACCACATTATAATTGTTGAATAAACTTTTTGTCCTGAAGTTGCGACACAGACCCACATAATGATTGATAAGAAGTTTACAATTGTCCAAATAATCCATTGTTCAATTGCTCGTTTTACGGTTAAATACATTCCTAATAATGAAAGAATTGTTGTTATGCCATCAATTATAGGGTGGCTATCTTTGAAAGTATATAAAACTCCAATAAAACAGAAAACAGATAAAAAAGTGATTACTAAAA
>CAKUVB010000010.1 GCA_934693215.1 uncultured Candidatus Melainabacteria bacterium | reverse complement strand
CAACTACAAAGGATTTAACAGGTAAAACTGCTGCAGATTATACAGGGTTAATAACTGCTGGAACAACAAAAGATGCGTTAGATGCAATTGATCAAGGTTTAGCAAATATAACAACACGTCAAACAAAAATCGGTGCATACCAAAATAGACTAGATTCTGCAGCAGACGCTTTGACAATTCAATATGATAACTTGTCATCATCATTATCTACAGTAAGAGATACAGATGTAGCATCAGAATCATCAAACTTTATTAAGGCTCAAATTTTGCAACAAGCATCAGCAAGTTTGTTGACAACAGCGAATCAAACTCCATCTATCGCACTTAATTTAATCTAATTTGATTAATTTTTGTTACAAAATTTCAGTTTACTGATTTAAAGGGTATAAAAAAATCTTTATTATAGTAGAGAGTATCGTATTTACAATTAAATAAAAGAGAGAATAAGGATTATTTTCCCTAATTTGAAAGGAGTATCAGACAAATGGCTCTAACCATAAATACTAATTTGGGGTCTTTGATTGTTAAAAAAGATTTGCAAACTGCAACAAATAATTTGCATAAGGCATTGAAGCAAGCAAAGATTTCAGAAAGTATAAAAAATATTGCAGCGATTAATCAACAATCATCTATTGTAGATGATAAAGTTGATACACAGTTAAATGCAATTAGTGTCGCTCAAGATAATGTAGCTATAGGTTCAGGAATGTTGTCAACTGCAGATAGCAATTTTGATGTTATATCTACACAACTTAATAGAATCAAAACATTTGTTAATGAAATGGAATCTGGAAAAATATCAGAATCTGTTGCTAAAACAAAAATAAAAGAGTCTTTTGATGCTATAGATGTAATTGCACAAGGCACAGAGTTTAATGGTGTAAAACTTTTAGACGGAAATGATGAAGAAGTAAAACTACAAATAGGTACGGATAAATCTAATGATAGCAAAATCTCTATTGGTTCAGAAGTTTTCTTAGATTCTAAATCTGAGGCTTTAATTGGTATGTCAAAAGATGATTTTGTATCATTATTAACTGGTGATGAAATCGATTATTCAAAATTATACGGACTTTTGGATAACGCATCTAAGACAGTTAATGTTCGCAAAACAAATATTGTGAACATTCAAAATAGATTAGATGCTACGGCAGATTCACTTGATGTTCAATATGCAAATATTACATCTTCAATGTCGACAATGAGAGATACAGATGTTGCATCGTCATCTGCAGATAATATTAAATCTCAGATTCTAAAACAGGCCTCAGCAACACTTGTTTCAACTGCAAATCAGTCACCATCGACTGCAATTAATTTAATCTAATACATAATAAATTTTTAAACTAAAAACTCTAAAACGGACTATTTTTATTATGGTTTGTGTTTAGAGTTTTTGTTTGTTTTTTGTATAAATCTATTTTATTCAGTTTGCTAAACTTTACATCTTTGGTTTAAATGATAAACTCATAATATAGGAAAATTGTAAAAGGAGAAATTTAATGGCTCAACAATATATTCCACAACCAAAGACAAGAACGGCTTTAGTTTTATTTTTGAAAGGTGCAGCAACTCCTGTTGTGCTATATTTCGATAATCCGCAAGCTGTATACCAAGAGTTTAAGCAACTTATGAAAAGTCCTTCACCTGTACTTGTAGAAAAAGAAGCGAATGGACCTGTTAAGAAAATTTGTTTTGTTTCAACTCAGATTGCAAGTTTAGTTTTACAGGACGAAGTATATGGATAAGGTAAAAATTTCTGAGATAGAAAACTCTAAGGATAAATTTTTACATTTAGATATAGAGGACAGTTTATTAGAACCGCAAACAGATTTAAAAGCTTCTCTTGATATTACACCGTTAGGTGAATTTATATCGGTAAAAGGTCACGTAGAAGGTGTTGCTAAACTAACTTGTGATTTATGTCTAAAAGAATTCGATTACAAGCTGGACTTTGATATAGATGAAATGTATGCAAAAAATACAGTCTATGATGGTGAAAAGCAAGAAATAGAGATAAAAGACGGACAATTCGTTATAGATTTGAATGGCTCTGATGAAATTGATATTTATGACTTATTGTATCAATCTGTAATATTAGAGTTACCAAATAAAAAAGTTTGTGGTATAAATTGTAAAGAGGATTTCTTTGAAAAAGATGATTCTTTTAAGGTTCATGATGAAAGAATGGACATATTTAAAACAATAAAGATAGAAAAATAGTCGAAGTAATATATAGAAAGGTATAAGGAAAATGGCAGTACCAAAGAAAAGAACAGGACATAGTGCACAAGGAAAAAGAAGAGCAAATTGGAAGGCTACAAAACCTGAAACAACTATTTGTTCAAATTGTGGAGAACCAGTTTTAACTCACACTGTATGTACAGCTTGTGGACACTATAAAGGTGAACCTGTAAGTTTAAAAGATAAAAAAGTAGAAGTTAAAGAAGAAAAGAAAGCAACAAAGAAATCAACAAAAAAAGCTGCTAAAGAAGAAGTAGCAGTTGAAGAAACAAAAGTTGAAGAAACTGTTGTAGAAGAAAAAGAAGAAAAATCTACTGAAGAATAATAACAAAGTATAGAAGAGGACGAGATGACAAGAATAGCTATTGATGCAATGGGTGGTGACCACGCTCCTTTTGAGATAGTTGCCGGTGCAGTTTGGGGTGCAGCCGAATATGGTGTTGGACTTGAATTGGTAGGTAAACAAGATCAAATAGAGCAAGTATTGGATCAAATTGACCAAGAGGGTATATACTCTGATTGTGGTAAAGGCGGAAAGAAAAGAAGAATCCGTGTAGATGTTAAAAAATTGGATATCAAAATTACTCACGCATCAGAAATTATCGAAATGGGAGAAGCTCCAGGACAAGCTATTCGTAAGAAAAAGAAATCATCTATCGTTCTAGCAGTTGATGCAGTTGCTAAAGGTAGTTCTGACGCAGTAGTTGCGGCAGGTTCTACAGGTGCAGCTATGGCATCAAGCTTGTTTGGGTTGGGTAGAATACCCGGAATTGAAAGACCGGCAATTGCGGTTACATTACCTACTATGAAGAAACCTATTGTTGTAATTGATGCAGGTGCAAATAGTAGTTGTACTCCTCAGATGTTAAAACAGTTTGCTATTATGGGATTGACATTCTCAAAGAATGTTTTGGGTGTAGAAAATCCTAGAGTCGGTGTTTTAAACATTGGTGAAGAAGCCGGTAAGGGTAATGAACTTGCTCAAAATACATACAAATTATTAGAACAAGAACAAGATAATATGAATTTTGTCGGTAACATTGAAGGTAGAGAAATCTTCTTGAATGTTTGTGATGTTATTGTTTGTGATGGTTTTGTTGGTAATGTTGCGTTGAAGATTACAGAAGGTACTTCTTCAATGTTATTTAGAATGATAAAAGCAGAATTCAAATCTGATTTTGTAGGTGCAATTATCGGTATGCTTGCAAAACCATTTATGAAACGTATTTATGAAAAAATAAATTACGAAGAATTCGGTGGAGCTTTGCTTTTAGGTGTTAAAGGAATAACAATTATTTCTCATGGTAGAAGTAAAGCATATGCTATTAAAAATGCCGTTAGAGTAGCAAAAGAGGCTGTTGAAAAAGGCGTTAATAGAAAAATTTCAGAATTTATAGAGGGCTAGAGGTTAAAATGACAAATAAATTGATTCCGTTACGTATTGCTGGTGTGGGTTATGCATTACCTGAAACAGTAGTTACAAATGATGATTTAACAAAACTGTATGAAACATCAGATGAATGGATTTATTCAAGAACAGGAATCAAGGAAAGACGTTTGGTTTCTGGCGAAGAAAATGCTATTGATTTAGGTTTCAGAGCTGCGAAGAATGCTATTGAAAAAGCTGGTATTAATCCGGAAGAAATTGATTTGATATTGGCAGCATCATCTGCACCTCCTGATTTGTATCCTGCAATAGCTTGTCATATTCACAAAAGATTAGAAATATCAAAACCTGTTCCTGCATTTGATATTACTGCAGCATGCTCAGGACTTATTTATGGGTTGAGTATTGCAAAGGCTTATATTGCATCAGGCATGTACAAAAAAATATTAATAGTTGCTACTGATAACAATTCAAGATTGTTAGATTGGACAGACAGAGGTACATCAATTTTATTTGGTGACGGTGCTGGTGCTATGGTGGTTACTGAAGCTGAAGATGGAGTTGATGATATTATCGCTATAGATATCAAAGCAGATGGAAACTTCGGACATTTGATTGAATTACCATTCTCAGGTAAGAATTGTCCTTTAGTTGAACCAAATGAAGTTCGTCCAGCAGGAATTAAAATGAATGGTCGTGGGGTTTATACTTTTGTTGCAAAGGTTTTACCACAGTATGTTGAACAATTACTTGCAGATGCTGGGGTTAAGGCTGAAGATATTGATTATTTAATTCCTCACCAAGCAAATATCAGAATTATTCAAGCTGTTCAAGAAAGACTTGGATATTCTGATGAAAAAGTTATTTCAAACATAAAATATTATGGAAATACATCAGCTGCGTCAATTCCTATTGCAATGGCAGAAGGTGTTGAAAAGGGTAAGGTAAAACTTCCTTCAACTGCAGTATTATGTGGCTTTGGTGCTGGCATGACATGGGGCGGTGCCATTGTTAGATTGAGAGAAGGTATTTGTTAGAAGGTTTGGTTTCAGCTTTCTAAGGAAGATTAAGGAGTAGTAATGACTAAGAAAATAGCTTTCTTATTCCCGGGACAAGGTTCACAATCTGTGGGCATGGGAAAAGATTTGTACGATAATTATGAATCTGCAAAAAATGTTTTCGATACTGCAGATAAAGTTTTAGGAAAAAGTATAACAAATATTTGTTTTGAAGGTCCGGAAGAAGATTTGAAACAAACAGTTAATACTCAACCTTCAATAGTTACAATGTCTATTTCAGCATTAGAAGCTTTGAAATCAGAACTAGATATTACACCTTCTTATGTTGCAGGTCACAGTTTAGGTGAATATTGTGCAATGTATGCTGCTGGAGTTATGTCACTAGATGATACATTAAAGCTAATCCAAAAACGTGCAGATTTGATGTCTGAAACAAAAGGTGGTTCTATGGCAGCAGTTTTGAATGCTCCTGAAGGTGCAGTTGAAAAAGCTTTAGAAGAAGCATCTTCTGTTGGATATGTTGATGTTGCAAACTATAATTCACCTGTTCAAGTTGTTATAACTGGTGATAGTGATGCCGTTGCAAAGGCTTCTGAAGTGTTAAAAGCTGCAGGTGTAAGAAAAGTTGTTCCTTTGGCTGTTTCTGGTGCGTTCCATTCTAAATTCATGGAAAATGCTGGTAAAGAATTCGAAGGTTTTGTTTCAGAATTTAGTCTTTCAGATGCAAAATTGCCGGTTGTTACAAATGTTGATGCTGAACCAACAACTATGGCATCAGAATTCAAAACAAAAATGCCTAAACAAATATATTCTTCTGTTCATTGGACACAAACAATCGAAAAAATGATTTCAGAAGGAGTTGATACATTTATAGAAATCGGACCAGGAAAGGTTCTTGCTGGTTTGAATAGAAAAATTAGTTCAGAAATTACTACATATAATATCTATGACAAAGAATCTTTAGAAAGTACAGTTTCAGCTTTGAAAGAGCAATTAGTTGGAGTGTAAGCTGTATTTCTTAAATTTGGGGTAATATTAAAAAGGAGAAAAATATATGTCAGATAGAAAAGTTGCACTAGTAACAGGTGGTTCAAGAGGTATTGGCAGAGGTTGTGCTTTAGAATTGGCTCGTGCTGGTTACGATATAGCTATCAATTTTGCTGGTAACGAAGAAGCAGCAAACAAGACAGTTGAAGATATCAAAGCTTTGGGTGTTGATGCAGAAGCTTTTAAATTTGATGTTTCAGATAAAGATGCTGCTGATAACGGTGTAGCAAAAGTTCTTGAAAGATTCGGAAGAATAGACGTTTTGGTAAATAATGCAGGTATTACAAGAGATGGTTTATTCATGAGAATGTCTGCTGATAACTGGAACGCAGTTATCAATACAAACTTATCAAGTGCATTTAATGTTTCTCAACCAGTAGTTAAGGTAATGATGAAACAAAGAAGTGGTGCTATTGTAAATATGGCAAGTGTAGTTGGTGTTTCAGGTAATGCTGGTCAAGCAAATTATTCTGCAGCAAAAGCTGGGCTTATTGGTTTGACAAAAACTCTTGCTAAGGAATTAGGCTCAAGAGGTATTAGAGTTAATGCTGTTGCACCAGGATTTATTAATACAGATATGACAAAGGATTTAGATACATCTAAGTTCTTAGATTATATTCCATTAAAGAGATTAGGCGAAGTTGAAGATATTGCAAAAGCTGTTAAATTTTTAGCAGTTGATACTGATTATGTGACAGGTCAAGTGTTAGAAGTTGATGGTGGTTTGATTATCTAGTAATATATCTTAAAACATTTTGCAAATTTGCTTTTAAATAGTATAATTTTATAGAATAGTGATATTACATTAAGAAGAAAAAGAGGAAAACAAACATGAGTACATTAGAAAAAGTTAAAAAAGTTGTAGTTGATCAATTAAGCGTTGATGAAAATTTAGTTACTCCAGAAGCTAGCTTTACAGCTGACTTGGGTGCTGATTCATTAGATACAGTTGAATTAGTAATGGCTTTCGAAGAAGAATTCGGTTGCGAAATTCCTGATGAAGAAGCTGAAAAAATTCAAACAGTTCAAGATGCAGTAAATTATATTGAAGCTCATTCATAATCAGTAAAGATTTTAATTGCGAGAGGAAGATTGCTAATTTTCCTCTCGTATTAGCATAAGTAGAAAAGGTAAAAAAATGTCAAAAAGAAGAGTTGTAGTTACAGGTATGGGGGCAGTAACTCCTTACGGTGTAGGTGTAAAAACTTTCTGGGATAGTATAGTTGCAGGTAAAAGTGGCATTAGCTTGTCAGAAGGTCTGGCAGAAGGTCATACTGTTCTTATTTCGGGTCAAGTAAAAGATTTTAATCCTGAAGACTATATCAACCCTAAAGATGCAAAACGTATGGATAGATATACACAATTTGCAATGGTAGCAGCTGATGAAGCTATTGCTGATGCAAAATTGGAAGGTGTAGATGTTGATCCATATAAAATTGGTGTTATTGTAAGTTCTGCCGCTGGTGGTTTTAGAACATTAGAAAAAAGTCATAAATCTATTTTGGATAGAGGACCTACTAAATGTTCTCCATTCACAATCCCTATGATGATTGCAGATATGGCATCAGGTAGAATTTCAATGAAATACGGATTCAAAGGTATTAACAAAGCAGTTCTTTCTGCTTGTGCAACAGGTACACACTCTATTGGTGATGCTTTTAGAGCTATCCAATATGGAGATGCTGATATTGTTGTAGCAGGTGGTTGTGAAGCTACTATTTGTGATATCGGTATTGGTGCATTTACGGCAGCAAAAACATTGTCTAAGAGAAATGATGAACCTGAAAAGGCAAGCAGACCTTATGATAAAGACAGAGATGGCTTTATTATGTCAGAAGGTGCTGGTGTTTTAGTTCTTGAAGAATATGAAACAGCTAAAAAACGTGGTGCTCATATTTATGCAGAAGTTGTTGGCTATGGTCAATCAGCAGATGCTTATGATATGGTTGCTCCTTGTCCAGAAGGTAAAGGTGCTACAAAAGCTATGGAATTTGCTCTTGAAGATGCAGGTATGAAACCTGAAGATGTTCAATATGTAAATACTCATGGTACAAGTACAGGTCTTGGTGATATTGCTGAATCAAAAGCAGTTGAAAGATTGTTTGGTGATAAAGACCATAATAAAAACCTTTATGTTTCATCAACAAAGAGTATGCATGGACATATGTTAGGTGCTACAGGTGCAGTAGAAAGTATTGCTTGTATTGAAACAATCAATCATGATATTGTTCCTCCAACAATCAATCTTGATAATCAAGACGAAGCTGTTGGTAACTTAAATTATGTGCCACACAAAGCTCAAAAAGCTGAAATTCATGCGGCTTTAACAAATTCATTTGGATTTGGTGGTCATAATGCTACTTTGATTTTCAAAGAAGTATAGTTTAAACAAAAAATATAAAACAAAAACAAGGTGGATAGATATATCTACCTTGTTTTGATTTATACAAATATTACGAGTCACGAAGTGACGTGGCAATCCAGTTTAGAATTCGAAATTTTTGATTATTATAAAAACATCAAACTGACAGATTCCGTATCGTAGTACGGAATGACTAATATATATTGGGGTTTATGCAACCCCAAACCCCGCACCAAATATTCTTTCTTTTTTTAGCGATGAAAAAAGAAAGAACATTGGATAAGAAAGAAAAACACGCCGACTAAATACAGTCACTAAATTCAACCAAAAACTCGTGAACTCGCTACCGCTCAGACAACACGAGTTTTTTCATTGTTTCATTAAGTGACTGTAGACTAATTGTGATGTCTGCAAATTTAATTCGTCATTGCGAAAAATCTTTGATTTTGAAGCAATCCAGTTAGTTTATTACGTGTAATTCTGCAGGAAATATAAATTGTAACAAAATGTTAAAATGAATTTAACAAGGCTGAAATCCAGTTATAATGCCCTATATGATATGATATGATATGATGTGACGGGACGGGTCAATTATTAGATTTTGAATGCCTTTTTATAAATATAAGACTAATGGGAATAGTATAAGGATACTTATTTTATGGCTACAAATTTAATAGATAGTTATATGAATAATTATCACAACTCTCAAACAGGTAAGCAACAAACTTCTTTGGGAGTAAGTCAAAATTCGTATTCAAATTCTCAGCAAACTGTAAATACGATAAAATGTTCAGAACGAGTACCATCTAAAGATACAGTTACGATAGGTAATCATAAAATAAAGAAAAGAAATTTGTTAGTTGGTCTTGGTGCTGTTACCGTTGCGACAATAGGTGTTGTTGCAGGTGTAAGAGTGCGTAATGCAAATACACTTGAAAAAGCTCAAAAGACATTTCAAAAGGTCTTTTTAAGAGATGATATTTCCCTTGAAGAAACAAAAGCCATATTATCAAGATATAAAGAAATAGAAAAAATTGAAAATAAAGAAGATTATATACAAGCATTGTTTGCAGAAGCTAAAAAGAATTATGGGTTAGAGCATACAAGTGTTTCATGTAAGATAGAAGATATAGGGGAATATACTCTTGGTGCAAGTAATGGTTATGGTGATATTACGATAAGCAAAAATGCAAAACGAAAAGGCTTGATAAACTTTATTCATCATGAATTAAGACATACAAAACAAAATGATATGATGTTATCGATTAATCCTGAAAAATATGCAAATGGAATATTAAGTAGGGGGACATCATTAGAAGTTTTAAAGAAAAGTAGTATGTACAAGAAAATACAAGAGATAGTTAAGAAACAAATGCCAAATGGCACTCCGGAAGAGATTGAAGAAATGACTATTGAATGTATTAAAATGAGGTATGCACAAAGTTTGAGTGTCGAAGCAAAGGCAAAAGGATTGGGCTCAAAAACATATTCTGATAAACATAAAGATTTTGTAGAAAAATTATTTGTTGCTCATGAAAAGTATCCATCATCAGCTGGGATTATTGGAATTATAAAATATCATAACAATTTCTTAGAAAAAGATGCAAGGTTTGCTGGCAAAAATATGGAAAAGGTCGTTAAGAAAACAAAATTGGATAATTAATTAAAATTAAAAATAATAATGTGTTTTGATAATTAATGTGAAAGGAAAAAGAATGGTTAGTATTTCATCTCTATTTAAAGGAACTCAAGTTGTATCTAAAGAATTGCCTAAAACAGGTACAAAAATCAGTAATTGGACAAAAGGTTCTAATAGCTTCAAAAAAGTTGTATATGGCGAAGGTAATCAAGTCGCTAAAAATACAGGGTTAAAAGAATATACAATTAAGACAGATAAAAACGGTAAGAGAACATTTAGTGCGACTTACACAAATCAAAATGGTGATAGCATACAGGTGAATGACCCATATTATATGAAAATGGCTAGAAATAATAATGGAAATCAAAATTATACCAAGTTCAAACTTCTTCAGATGTTTGAAGGAATGATTAGTGGTGGAAAGATTTAATAAATGATTTAATATTTATTGAGTGGGGAAACGAAATTCCCCCATTATTTTATATTGAACTTTCCTATGTGGTAGTGTCAGGAGTGACTTCTTTTCCTGAGCTATCTAAATAATATTTTTTACCATTTTGGCTAGTGTATTCATTAACGGAAATTTCTTTACCATTTACTTTTACTTTTGTTGTTTTGACATCTCCGATAATTGGGTCGCCACTATTTTCCATTTTTGCCAAAAATTTGTTTTGGTTATCAACAGATTCTTTTTCTTGAGGGTCTTGTTTTAAAAGCTCCATTATTCCGTCAATGTCGCCACCAAAAGAAACTTGTCCACTATCACTAATAGTAACGGTTCCTGTTTTACCTTGATACGATAATGTACAACTGTTATTATTATCCCAATCAGAAACCTTTACTCCCAAAGCTTTTAGTTCGTTTAAATCGTTGTTTAGACCTTGTTTTATGCTTTGGATATCTTTAGTATTTGTTTGTGTCGTACTTTCTGTACTTGCGACATTATTTGGTGCAGATGTGTTATTAACACCAAGCATGGCTCTTAATATCATTTGTGGTAATTGAGTTAAAGCCTCCAACAGAATACTTGCAGGTGAATTATTATTGCCAGTAACATTATTGCCTTGGGCAAAATAACTCGCCCAATCAATGCTTATATTTCCACCATTTTTGACGGCATTTTGAATCTGTCTTTGCTGTGCGGGTGTTAGACCGCTTGATGTTATACCTGATACCATATATTTTTATCCTCTCTAATATAAAACAAATTTTACAGAGAGAATTTCAGCAATAGAAAGAATTTTAACATGTGTTAATATTCTAATCAGGAATTACTTGGTTGCCATTATCATCTAAGTAATAATATTTACCGTTTTCTGTATTAACAAATTCCAATACTAATGTTGGTTTGCCGTTCACTTTGGTTATGATTGTGCGTTGTTGTGTCTTTTCGTTTGCTAGTTGATGGTCTTTGAAAAATTTATCACGTTTTTTGCCTGTTTCAGCTTGTGCAGGGTCAGATTCTAGCAAGCTCATAAGATATAATATATCACTTTCTTTTTCTCCGATGATATCACAATTTCCCTGATTATCGACTTTGAATTTCATAGTATGTCCATCTTTAGAAACTGTACAAATGTTTCCGTCCCAATCTGATACAGTTGCACCTAAGTTTGTAAATGTTTGTCTGGAAGAAGAATCAAATGATTGTCGTCCGCTTTCTGCATCTGCTTGTATAAAAGATGCTTGTTTACCTTCATTAGCAGGTGCTTTTTGTTCAACTTTTTCTACAGGTTTGTTTTGTACAATATTAACAATTTTGTTCCAAGTAGTTTCTTCAAGGTTAATTGCACCTTCATTAACTACAAAGTTGTTTCTTGTAGAACCGAATAAATCGTTTCCACCAGTATATAATTCTTTTTTACCATTTGATTTTTTAGTGTCGTTTTCAGAAGAAACTTCTGTCATAATGCTATTCCAAGTGCTAGCGTCAATAGAAGATACATCAACACCTTGATTTTTTAATCCATCTCTAATTGCGAAAGTGATGCCTTTGCCAGTTTCAACTTGTAATTGAACCATTATTATATAACTCCAATAATTAATTCCCCGTATTTATATAAAGGGTTTTTTGTTTTGAAAATTGCTCGATTTGTAAAGAAATGTTTATAAATCCTATTTCATATATATAATGTTTAGAGTTAAGATTATAACATTCTGGACTTATTCGCTTGAATTGGTAAAATTATAAAATAGTTTGTGACTTATAAACATACGAATTTGAGAAGGGTATTATGGGTAAAACATTAGTTCTTATTGATGGGCATGCATTAGCTTTTAGGCAGTATTTCGCACTTGAAAGATCTGCGATGAAGAATTCACAAAATCAACCTACTTGGGCTGTTTATGGATTTTTTAAATCAATATTTGATTTGCTAAAAAAAATAAAACCGGATTCAATTGCAGTTACGTTTGATGTTTCTCATCATACTTTCAGAACTGAATTATACGAAGATTATAAAGCAAATCGTGAAACTATGCCTGATTCATTATCTACTCAAATGGGGTTTATATGTGAAGGATTAAATGCTTTTGGTATTCCAATTTATACAAAAGAAGGGTTTGAAGCAGATGATTTGATTGGTACAATATCTGCAAGAGCATCTCAACGTGGTGACGAAACTCTTATACTTACAGGTGATCAAGATTCTTTTCAGCTTGTTGATAAAGAAGGGTTAGTTAAAGTTCTTATTCCATCTCAAGGTATATTGAAGGAATATGGCTGGGAACAAGTTTATGAAAAGCTTGGGGTGTATCCAAATCAAGTTGTGGATTATAAAGCTTTAAGAGGTGATACTTCTGACAATATCCCTGGTATAAGAGGTATAGGTCCAAAAACTGCTCAACAACTTTTGGGTAAGTATGGTAACTTGGAAAAAGTTCTAGAAGATTGTGAAAATATCGAAAAAAAATCAATAAAAGAAAAAATATGTGCAGAAAAAGATGTTGCGATTTTGAGTAAAAAATTAGCCACAATAATTCGTGATGTTGATATTGATTTTGACTTTGAGTCGGCAAACGTAATATTACCGGATATTGATAGGGTTGTTGATTTCTTAAAGAATATGCAGTTTTATTCATATATAAAAAATATAAATGAGATTTTAACATCATTTAATCCTGATATAAATGTTTCTCAATCACAGGTTTTAGAAGTGAAACAAGAAAACAGTTTGGATAACGGACAATTGGGGTTATTTTCTCAGGTGGTAAAAGAAACTGTTGGAGATACAGAATTTTCTTCTGCAAAAGTTGAAGAAGCCGATATTGAACCTCTTATTAAGGAAATACAAGATAAGGGAATAATGAGTTTGAATGTTTATTCTGATAACTCAATTGTTCTTGGAGTTTCCATAGGGGTTGGAGATAAGGGTTATTATATAGAATCTAAATATTTGAGCAAATTAAAATCTTTGATAGAAGATAAAGGTATAATTAAATATTTTTATGATGCGAAACGTGCAATTAATCTTCTTAGAGATGTAGATATAAAAGTAAACGGGTTTGGGTATGATGTCTTGTTAGCTAGTTATGTAAAAGACCCTAGTCGTAATCATTCATTAGAGTTTCAGTCTATGGATTTGTTGAATCATATAATGTGCAATAAAAAGAGTATGACTTTAGAATGTACAAAAGAAATGTGGCAATATGCTTCTGACGAGGCTTATACAATTCGTCAGTTGACAGATTATTGGAAAGAAAATTTGAATGATACTGAAAAAAATCTTGTTGAAAATATTGAATTTCCTTTAACATTTGTTTTGGAAAAAATGGAATATACAGGTGTTGCAATAGATGTTGATTATTTGAAAACATTATCTGATTATATGACAGGCAAGCTTGCAGAACTTGAAGAATTTATTTATCAATTAGCAGGTGGTCCTTTTAATATCAATTCTCCAAAACAAGTTGCAGAAGTGCTTTATGATAGGTTGGATATAAAAACAGGTAAGAAAAAACGCAGTCGTTCTACATCTGCAGAGATTTTAGAAGAATTGTCACAGGATTATGAAATATGTGATTATATTTTGCAACATAGGAAGTTTTCAAAATTGAAATCTACTTATACAGATTCACTTCCAACATTGATTTCTAAGCGTGATGGTAGGATTCATACTACGTATAATCAGGCTACAACGGTTACAGGTCGCTTATCTTCTTCTAATCCGAATTTGCAAAATATTCCAATAAGGACAGAAGAAGGAAATAAAATCAGAAATGCGTTTTGTTCTCAAGACAAAGAAAATAATTTGATTTTGTCAGCAGATTATTCTCAAATTGAGCTTAGATTGTTGGCTCATGTTTCTGGTGATGAACACTTGATTAACGCATTTAATTCAGATATTGATGTTCATACATTAACAGCATCAAAAGTTTTTGGTGTTGATGTTGAAAATGTCACAAAAGATATGAGAAGAAAGGCTAAAGCAGTTAACTTTGGGATTATATATGGACAGTCAAGATATGGTTTGGCAAAAGCTTTGAATATTTCAAATACTCAGGCTCAAGAATTCATTGATAAATATTTTGAATCGTATCCAAAAATTAAACAATATATGCAAGATAAGATTGATTTTGCGAATGAAAATGGATATGTAGAAACTTTGTTAGGCCGTAAAAGATTTTTATTAGCAGAACTTCAAAGCTCAAATTATCAAATTAGGGAGTTTGCACAAAGAGCTGCAATCAATCAGCCGTTGCAAGGTACAGCAGCAGATTTGATAAAACAAGCAATGATAGAAGTTGATAAACAAATTTCAGCAAAAGGTTTGAAGTCAAAAATGATTATGCAGGTTCATGATGAACTTGTGTTTGAACTTCCAAAAGAAGAATTAGAAGATTTAAAACAACTGGTAGTTTCTGCGATGGAATTGTCACAACCGTTAAAAGTGCCATTAGTTGTAGATGTGAATTATGGTGAATCATGGAAAGAATAATAAAATTATTATTAGTTGTAATATTGACAGGGTTTGTCTGTCCGGCTTTGGCAGAAACACCTCAACCAAATGTTTTGGGTGCACCTCAAACCTTGACATTACCACAATGTATCAAGACATTTAATGTTGGCTACGAAAAATTGTTTCTTCTTACTGAGGCTGCAATCTCGGATAATAATTTTAATGTGTTAGAAATGCAAACAAAAGGTGGGTATATAGTATTTACTGTAGGAAGTTATAAGTTCTTGGCAACAGTTATGACTTTTGGTACAAATAAGGCTATTTTAAAAATAACTCCTTGTAATAATAATTATACATTTCCTCCAGGGGTTATAAGAAATATATTTAGATATATCGAAATGAATCAATATAAGAAGTTTTAATAAAATTGTTTATATTTTTTCGTTACATTTTTTAGTATACTAGCAAAAAAGTTTTTGTTTGGTGTTTCTTATTTCATGTTACCCAATTATAGGAGTGTTTATATGAAGGCTTATAATGTAGATTTAGGTAGTGCTTTAGCTAAAAATTCTTGTCTGAAAAGACTTCCACTTGTATCTTCACAAAAAGGACCTTTTAAACCTAATACGGTAACAATAAATAAGGATAGTAATGGGCGAGTTTATAATTATTACGAAAATCCAATTACTCTAAATATAGATAATCAAAAATTTGACAGGGTTCTTGATTATAATGTAGTAGATTATCAAGATGGTGTGACTAAAAAGGGGAAATTTTATAATTTAAGAACTCCAAAAAGTGAGTTGTCAGTGTATACTCATGATGGAAAATTTGTAAGAGCTACAGAATATTTTAATGATAAACAAAGAATAAATATTAATAATAAACCTGTTGAAGGTTTTCTTACTAAGTTTACTTTTAAAGATGGTTCTCAAAAATTAGAAATGGTTACAAAGAATTATTCAAGAAAGATTGTTAATCTTGACGCAAAAGGTAATGTTATTAAGCCATCTAAAAAAACAACAGTATCAATTTTTGATAAAATTTCAAAGGGTTTTAAAGAGGTTGGTAAGATGTTGAATTCTTCGAGCAAGCTTGCTATAATCAAGATGATTAATAAGTAAGCGAGGTGTGAAATGAAAAAACAAATTAAGATTCTTGTACTTTTAGCTTTTGTTTTTGGCTTAGGTTTTGGAAGTGCAAATATTGCTATGTCTGATGCAACTGCACCAACAATTGCAGTTGTTAATGTAGATAAAATCTTGAATTCTTCTGCTCAAGTTTCTGCATTGAAAAAAGATCAAGAAAAGAAAGCAATAGAATTAAAGAATTGGCTAAAGACTGCTCAAGCAGATGTAGATAAACAATCTACTCCACAAACAAAACAAGCTACTAGAGTAAAATATGAAAAAGAATTAGCTGCAAAACGTGAAGCAAATAATAAAGCTTTCGCATCTCAATTAGCTACAATTGATAAAAACGTAACAAATACTATTTCTAGATACGCAAAAGCAAAAGGATATCCTGTTGTTATTGCAAAAAGTGTAGTTATTTATGGTGGTACAGATATAACTAACGAAGTAGCTAAGCTTGTAAAATAAGAATATTCAAAATTTTATAATTAAAAAAGCCAATGAATAATTTTCATTGGCTTTTTATTACTTATACGATTAATCTAAATCAATAGGCTCTCGTTGAATACTATCAATCGCATCACGTGCGGTATAGACTACAGCTTCAGGAACATTATCTATTGTCGTAAGTTGTCTTAGGACATCAATTACTCGTTTAAAACATCTTACAACATCACCTTCGCCCATTTCTACTTGGTCAATAATATCGTCCCATTCAGCACCGTTAGACCACATTTCTATTAATGCACAATAGAAAGAATTGATGTACATTGCATCATCTATATTGTTTTCGTTTTGTGCTTTATCAACTCTACGTCTAACATCTTTTATTTTGTTCAATGTTTTACGTACTTTTTGTGACAAAGGAAGTCCAGAATACATTTCTGCACGCATATCTTCTGTTGTTACTGCACAGATTACGCTTGCTAGTTCAGCAGGAGTTAAGTCATTTAATACGTCTGAGAAAATTATTTCAGCTAGGAATAGTTCATTTTCTGAACGTATTTGAGATACTGTTTTACCTTTTTCTGTTGGAAAATCATCTTTTATATATCCAAATTTTTCGAGTACATTTTTATGTGAAATAAATTTGTTCCAAAATATATCTCTTTGGATATCAATTTGTTTTGTTATTTGAACTTCTCTTAATTCATAACGCTTCAAAAGCTCAAGTGCTTTCATGTGCTTTTTGTACATTTTACATTGGTTGCATTTACAAGCATTCATTTTTTGAAGCTGTCCTTTTACCATTTGTTCAAATTCAAGAGCTTCTGGTGGAAAAGGGCGTTTTTTACCTTTTTCTTGACGCCTTATTGTTTTACATATTTGTCTGTTATGAACATAAATATCTTTTATTTTGTTATATTCAATTAAATCGTCTGCAGTTTGTTTGCACCAACATTTGAACTCTGAATTCTCAAGGATTTTAGCCTTGACTTCTTCTAGTTGTAAATTCAGACCTGCAAGTCTTGAATTGGAAGAAAAGTATCCAAAACTCTTAAGTATAAGCTCTTTCGCCTCATCAACACTAAATCGTTGTAATAAATTTGCAACCATAGAATAGCTTGGTGAAAAACGGCTCTCAAGAGGGTTTGCATCTGACAATACAAGTTCTGCAACTTCTTCAGGGGATTGGAACATACTGCCAACAATCGTTACATATCCAACCTTGTCCATACCTCTACGACCAGCACGACCTGACATTTGTAAAAATTCGCTAGCTGTTAACATTCTATGCCCTTCGTCTGTTCGTTTGCTGACTGAACTAATAACCGTAGAACGTGCCGGCATGTTAATTCCTGCAGCAAGTGTTTCTGTAGCAAAAACGACTTTGATAAGTCCTTTTTGGAATAATTTTTCTACAAGAACTTTCCAGCTTGGTAAAAGTCCGGCATGGTGAGAAGCTACACCTTGTAAAAGGTATTCAATATGTTTGTTTTTATACAAGTATGGATTTTCTGCAATATATTCATCAATAATTTCTTTTATCTTTGCTTGTTCTTGAGGAGTTACCAGACATAAGTCTGCACATTTCTCCATTTGTTCGTCACATTTTTTGCGAGAAAAAGTGAAATATATTGCTGGTAACATATCGTTTTTATGTAGGTTACGAACTACATCTTTTACAACTGATTTTTGTTGAATCTTGCCTCCACGTCCACGTTTAAATGTTCTTTTTTCAGGACGGATTTTTTTATTAAGAGTTCCTCCAGGAGCAAGCAGTGGTAAAAGTTTGTCTGGCTGAGAACTGTCAAAGTAGTAGAATCTCAACGGTACAGGACGAAAATCCGTATTAATAAGTTTTGTTTTAGAATGAACAGTATTAATCCATTCGGTTAGTTTATCGGCATTCGCAACAGTTGCAGAAAGTGCGATTATTTGTACATTTGTAGGACAATAAATTATGCTTTCTTCCCAAACTGTTCCTCGTTGCTCATCGTTCATATAGTGAACTTCATCAAGTATAACGTATTTAACCTTTTGCATATTGTCGGATACTGAGCCAAAATTGGTACAGTATAACATGTTTCTAAAAACTTCTGTTGTCATAACGACAATTTGAGCATCTCTATTAAACGAGGAATCACCGGTTAATAGCCCGACTTTGTCAGCACCGTATTTTTGAGAAAAATCGTTAAATTTTTGGTTTGACAGAGCTTTTAGAGGGGTTGTATAAAAAACTCTATCACCGTTTTTAATCGCACAATGAATTGCGTGTTCAGCAATCACTGTTTTACCAGCACCTGTTGGTGCACAAACTACAACACTTTCGCCTTCAGAAATACAGTCGCAAGCTTCTTTCTGAAAGTCGTCTAATTCAAATGGAAATTCGTACATTTTAAATCCAAATCTTTCTCAATACTTATGTGCTACGTGGGGTTCCTTACACCTACATTATGCCATATTAAGTACATTTTCGCAAGTGATTAAAGGTATTCTTTGGAATGTTTAAATAATAAGTTTTAAAATTATGCAATTTCTTCTAATAAATCATTGATTTCATCAATTAATTGAACATCTTTTGAACTATCTGCATGGTTTAATGCTTTTTTCAAAAGAACTCTTGCTTTTGCAGGGTTTCTAAAGTTTAGCATCAATTCTGCAGCTGCTTTATAATTTTCTGCAATATTTTCTTGAGATTTTGCATCAGAATAATTTTTAACTGCATCTGCGTAGAATTTCATAGCTTTATCAGGTCTATCAAATTGTGTGTAAGCTCCAGCGGTATTACTTTTTACAAATCCTTTTGTTTTGCTATCGTTTGTTTGAGCAACTAGCAAGTTTGCTTGTTCATAGAAATCAAATGCTTGATTATCGTATTTGTTAGAAAATATGTTAGCAATCTTTGTTAAAGAAGTTGATTGAGCAACAAGATTGTCATTTTCACCGGCATAAGAAACAGAAGTCAAATAATGATTCAATGCAGGTTCTGTTTGTTTTACGTCATCATAAATTTGAGCCATTGAATAATGTGCTTGAGTTTTTAGGTTGTTATCGGTTGTAGATTTTAAAGATTTGTTATAACTGCTCAAAGCTTGTACAACGTAATTGTTTTCATCATAAATTCGACCCATTTCTAAGCAAATTTTTGATTCAGCTTCGCCATCTTTGATTTGTTGTGCTCTCAACAATGCTCTGTGGAACATATCCATTGCTTTAGAAGGATTGTGAGCAAATGCGTGTTTTTTAGCTTGAATAAACAATGATTTAAGCTCATTATCTTGAGGGATAATTGTTATTTCAGGTTTTTTCTTTGCTCTTTGAGGCTGAGGTGCAACTATTTCTTTTTGAGGCACATAGTCTTTGATTGGAGAAGTAACATGGTTGTTTTGTTGAACAAATTGTTTTGGCTGTTCAACAGGTGCTTCAATCGGTTCGTATTGTGTTTGATAGTTTTGTGGTGCTTCCGGAATTGGCTCAGGTTCAGGTTGTGGTTGAGGTGTTGGTTGTTGTGCTGCCTGAGCTTCTTTTTGTGCTTTTTCAGCTTTTGCACGTTTTTCTTGTTCGCTTTCAGGGAATTTTACTAAGAAGGCTTTGTTTACTTCACCATCATTGTATCTGTAGTTTATTCTTTGTAAGAATAAAGCATCAAGCCATTTAGAAACAACTTTTGATTCTTTGTTAAGAGTTTCAGAAATATATCTATCAACAATAGCTGCAGCATTCATCAAATCTGTTTGTACAAGATTTATAGAAGGTGCTTCGCCTTTTGTATTAGCTTCAATTTCTTGAAGATAGTCTTCAACTTCTTCTCTTAAGATATCAGGAGTTGCAATAGCAGACATTGTGTTTCTGAAATCTTTTAAGATTTGTGCAATATTAATTTTGTTGCTTGTTGCAGCTGCAGGTCTGCTATCAGCTGGTGCAGGTTGTTCTGCTTCATAAACTTGTGGTTGCAAAGGCTCTTATGGAACCGACAAAGATAAAGATTGATACGGCTGAAAGTGGCGAGGATGCTCTTAAAATGATAGATAAGAATGATTATGATCTTATATTTATGGATCATTTTATGCCAGGAATGGATGGTGTAGAGACAACTGCGCATATCCGTGCAATGGCAGATGAAAAGAAGAACAAACTCCCTGTCATTGCATTGACTGCGGATGCAATGAAGGGAGTAAGAGAAGTTCTTATAAGTAAGGGTATGAGTGACTTTCTTACAAAACCGATTATTATCGGTGATCTTTACAAGATGCTTCGTAGGTGGCTGCCGGAAGAGAAAGTTTTACAATAATTTTTTCAAAAGATGGTATTTAAGTGTCCCATATGGTGCGTATCTGAATGGGATATCAAATTTGCCGTTGCTTTTTACAACACTTTTTTTATGACTAAATGTTTCAAAACTGTAATTTCCGTGATAGCTACCCATACCACTGTTTCCAATTCCTCCAAATGGGAGATTGTGATTTGAGATGTGGATAACGACATCATTGATACAGCCTCCGCCGTAGGATACTTCGTGTATTATCTTATGTGCGGTGGCTTTTTTTTGTGTGAATACATAAC
>CAKUVB010000009.1 GCA_934693215.1 uncultured Candidatus Melainabacteria bacterium | reverse complement strand
AGTTAACGGCTACCGAATTAGAATCAGCCGGAAAGTTATTTATATAATTATAATATTACAAAAAGATTATAATTCAAGTTTTTATGTCTAAGTCCTAACTTTTTATACCCCTAAAAACCAGTAATAGCTTAATTATGAAGAAATGTTACAAGTACACTTGTTCTGTGGCTGAATTTTGCAAACTGGATATATATTAAAATTTATTTTTGCGGATTTTTATACAAAAGCCCGAAATTCAAAAAATGAATTTCGGGCTTACAAACTTATATTTTTTAATTTATTTTTATTAAGATTGGTTCAAGAAACTTTTATATGAATCTTGCATTGATGAAATAGTTTTTTCCATTGCTTGAAATTTCGCTTCTAAGCTAGATTTATAATTAGCAATAGATGTAGTTTGTTTTTCAATTTTTGTATTCAGTTTTGTGATTTCAGATTTAACTGAATTTGTAGCCGTTGAAAAATAGCCATTACTTGCAAGAGAATCGCTGATTACTGAACCTAATTTAGAGAATATTCCATCTTGTTGAGATGCAGTACCCATTATGACTTTTTTAACACCGTCAGGGTCTTCTTGTAGAACTTTTTTGAGAGCATCTTCGTCTAGTTCAATTTTTGAAGTATCAGCAGAAATAGATGCTCCTGCTTTAGCTGTAGATACACCTATTTGACTAAGCATTGAGAATGAATCATCTTTGTTGCCAGTAGATGATGTAATTAACTGTCTTAATGAACGTTTTACAGAATTAAGTGTTGTGTCACCATATAATTCTCCACCTGATTTTGTTAATTCATCAAGCTTATCCATTAATGTATTGTATTGGTCAACAACATCTTTCACAGCACTAACAACTTGTGATGTATCTTGTGATACGTCTAGTGTGGTGTTGCCGGTTTCTTCAGTATTTACACCTTTAAGCGATAATGTAACACCTTCTAGTCTTGATATGTCACTTGTTACAGTGTTAGAAGATGATATTACTTGTGTTCCATTAACGTATAATACTGCATTGTCACCAAGATTTTGGTTATCTGTTTTTAGAGCTGTTTGGTTAACTGTGCCATCAGCATTCCAAGTTGTTTCAGTGAATCCCATTACGTCTGTAAAGTTGCTTGTGCCAGCTTCAACATTCACGTATGATTGACCTTCAACTGTTGATGTTAATACCAATTTTGCATTTGCATTATCCCAATATGCAGTTGCTCCAGCTTTTTCGCTTGAGTTGATTTGGGAAATTAAACCAGAAATAGTTGTATTAGCATCTATTTTAAATTCTTGATCTCCGATAGTGAATGTACCTTCTTTAACAGTTAATTCACCATCTTTACCTGAGAAAAGACCAGATTCTGTAATTTTAGATGCTGTTGTAGCTTTGTACATTGCAGAAGTTGATTTATATGTACCATCTTCTTGTTGTGAAATTCCTAATAAAGATTTGATATTAGAGGTGTCGTTAGTTGCACCAACTAATAATTTTGATGTTCCGTTAGAAGCTTTTAAATTTAGCATGCCATCAGTGTCGATAGAAGCATCAACACCTGCTGTACTTAGTCTAGCTTTTAAATCTTGAACAGTATCATTTTTTTCAATATTTATTACTTTTTTAACACCGTCAACATAAACTGTCATTGAGCCTTCTTTTATGCCCAATGCAGAAAGTGATGTGTTATCGTCTGCAACTGCACTTACTGGTTTGTCAGAGCTTGCAGTTGTTTTTGTTGCAAGTTTTTCAACTTTTATATCGTAATTTTGTCTTGCTGCACTTTTTGTAACAGTGGCAGTAAATATTTTATCATTTGATGAAGTTGCAGTATTATTAGCAAACAAATCCATAGATGAACCGAATTTTGCATCGGTAAGTTTTTCTATAGAACTTCTTAATGAACTAAAAGAAGCTTGTAAAGTAGAAATCGTAGACTGCTTTTTTTTAGCAGTTTCAAGATTTGCTTTTATACTCGTTAATGTTGTTTGTTTTACTGAAACTAATGCTTCAACCCAAGAACTTGTATCAAGTCCTGAGCCTAAACCGCTGAATGTGATTGTAGGCATATAAAAATCCTTTCATTAAGTGCCTATCTGCTATACTTATTATATATTATGTGCGACATGTTTTCAACCCTAAAACATAGAATTGTTAAACATTGTAACTACATATTATCAAAATTTTACAATAAATATCTCATCTATACCAATGAATTTGATAAAGACAATTGTTTTATGTCGTTTATAATAAGTTTAATTTCATCAGAAATATCATTTTCTGTTGAAATTTGTTGTTTAACAAGATGAGCAAATTCAGCTTTTTTAAATTCGTGCAATCCTTTTTCTTTAAAAATTTCTTCAAGAATTTTGACCATTGGTTCATCTTTTGAAATATCATCGATTGATACTGTTGCAAAGTTTTTAAGGTCTGAATTAATTGTTTTTAAAATTAAAGGTTTAGTAAGTAAATCTTCGAATTCGCCACTATTTAAAAGGTAAACAGAATCAGATTTTCTAAGTTTTTTGTTGATAGTATTAACATTTTCTATAGCATCTTTGTCTAACAGTACAAAAATCGGAAGTTTTAATTCTTCTGATAAAGAGTAGTATAATTTTACGACTTGATTTTTTCCACCAGCCGGAATAATTTTTATACCATTTTTTAATAAATCAAATCCAAGTATTTTAGCAAATTGAGGTAAGAGGATTTCTTCTGTTATCCCTTCTACTATAACAACACTTTCTATAGGGAATAAAAACCCTTTTTCTTGTCTTTCGGATTTGTTAGTATCATTTTTATTTAATGACATTAACCATTTTAAATTAAGAGTTTCGGTATTATTTAAAAGTTTAATTGCTGATTTGTAGTCTAATTTGTTATCTAAAAGGATATTGACATTTTTATTATTAACAAAAACCTCGTTTTCATAATCTTGTAGAATTTTATTAATAGAAAAATCATTAGAGTTATTTTCAAAAGAAGAATTAAATATTTCAACTGCCATATCTCGTAAAGTTGTATAATCAATGTTATTCAATTCATTTTTCTTTATCTTTGGTTCAATTAAGTTTGAAACAATAATATCTTTAAAAACACGAAGGTATTTTTCCTCTGTTGGCTTGAATCTAGTTAGCCTGTCAATAGATATTATAATTTGTTTTTCTGATAGTTTTTTAAATTTCATCTTAACCTTTTTTAATATTTATAGCTCAAAAAAGCAAATTTTTAAAGTAATAGGTTTTTATATAAGTATGGTAAGTGTGAATTCAAATAATATCATTATGCCCTATTATAATGTTTCTCAAATAAGAAACAATAAAACGGCTACATCAAATACAATTACTCCATCTGTTCAAAAAAACAGAACAAATGTTACATTTGGTGCAGGAATTAATACTACAAATATTCGCACATCTTTAGCAACAAAAGAAGAAAAAGAAAAATATAATACAGTATCACATTTACTTAATAGAGAAGATAGAAAGCTTTTAGATTATACTTTAAAATCGGGTGTATTATTAAATAATAATTCAAATGATAAATCCTCAGTTTTGGATAATCTTTACAAAATGAGTACAACTCAAAGAGCTGAGGGACTTGATAATAAGAAGCTTGTACAAAGTACTTTAACATCTATTGCAAACCCTTATACAATTACTCAAAAATTTGGAGATATTCCGAATGAATATAAAAATGTAGTAGTTGATAAACTTACAAATAATTCTCAAAATTTAATTAAACGTAAAGCTACAGAATTAGAGTTGCAAAATTTATTCTCAGGTTGTTGTGTTGCAGCTTCAGAACAGTTTAATCTTGCTAGTAAACAACCTGCAGAATATGCAAGATTTGCAGAAGGGCTTACTTCTCCAGCTAAAAGTGTAAATAAAGATATTAAATTTGATAGTTTATCAGGAAATACAATGGACGCTATTTGGTTATTAAATTCGTTTGATATTCCTTATACGGCAAAAGATTTTAAAACTGCAAAAGTAAAACTTGCTCCAGATGAAAATGCTTATATCAGAGCAAATATTCAACAAAATTATAGAGATAATCAAGAACGTTCTTCAATTGATGTATTGATGCAATCTACATTTATGAATGTTGCATCTCAACAAACTTATAACTCTTTGAATGACAAACGAGCTGGCAAATTCAGTAATGAAGATAGTGGTTTGATTGATTATGAAAAAACATTCTTAGAATCTGTTGTAGAAGATAAAAATACAATGTCTGTAACTTACCAAAATGTTGATGAGAACCAAACAATAGTTGGTTATGCGACTGATTATGATACTGTAAAATCTCAATTGCTAGAAACATTAGATAGAGGCAATAATGTAATTATTGGTTATACATTAGCCGATTCATCAAATAAGATAATAGGTGCTCATGAGATTACAATAACAGGTCATAAAACTGCACCAAATGGTGACTTGATATTTGTATGTAATGATACAGATGATGATGTTGATGAACCTGTAGAATATCCGGCTACATATTTAATTCCAAAAATCCATCATGCCGGACTTCCGGAAGATATAGCGATGAGAAATATGGATGTAACAGAAACTTGGAAATATAATATTAGAGAATTGAATAACAAGAATGTTGCGTAATTACTAATTTATTCCTTCTAAATATTCAAAAATCTTTTTGACTTTAGGATAAAGAGATTTAATATCTTCTTCTTCGTCCATTTCTAAAGTGATTGTTGGAATATTTCTCTCTACTCCCGCATAAGTCCCGAAACTTCCTGGAGTCGGATAACCAATACTTTCTTCTACAGGATAGTCTATTATATCTGATATTTTTTCAGAAACTTCTTTTGCTGGCCCATCATAGTTTACAATTTTGTATGGAGTGTGCAAAGTTAGTATTAATTTAGGTTTATATTCATCGATAACATTTATCAAGAATTTTGTTTCAATCTCACTTGCAGGAGATTCTCCTCCAAAATAATTGTCTTTTTCTGTTAATTCCCAATTCTTTGTTGGAAAATTCCTATTTAAATCCACACAATTTGAATTTGTCCTTGTTCCTAATTGTTTACCATCAGGATTAAGTGAAGGTATAAATAACATGCCGGAAGATGCTTCTGACAAATATTTGGTTATCAAATCTTCTCCTTGAGGTTCGTCACCATGGACTACTCCGATTATTAATATTGGATTTATAGGAAAAGAACCCCCGAGTAACAGGAGTTCATTTTCTTTATTTGTTTTTGTTTTTCTTAAAATATTCATAATAACCTTTTATTATTTTTTTAAAGCACCAGCTGGAAATTTTTCAGGATTAACGGCTTCTGCTGCTTGTTGTTTTTGTTTAGCCATTTCTTTTAATTTAGCTTGAATATTTACTGGATTATAGCTTTCATTTACATACTCAATCTTAGCACTTGATTTTAGTTGAGTTAATAATTTTTCTAAAATTTCCATTTGTTTTTGGGTTTGTAAGTACAATTTGATTTGTTCTTTAACTTTTACAAATGGTTCTTTTCCAGCAGCCATTCTATCTGTAACTTTTATAATATGGAATCCATAAGGTGTTTGGATTACCGGACTGATTGTATTTGGTTGTTGAGCAAAAGCTTGTTTAGAGAAAGGTTCAACCATATCAGATTTTGCAAAGAAACCTAAATCTCCACCATTTTTAGCAGAAGCTACGTCATCAGATTTTTCTCTTGCAACTTTTTCAAAATTATCTGGAAGATTTTTCAAAGATGCTTCAATTTGTTGAGCTTTTTGATATCTAGCTTGCATTTCTGCTTCAACTTTTTGTTTAACTATTTCTTCCGAAAGTTCTTTGTTTTCAGGTTTAGATTTGATTTGACGTTCCAATTCCATTGGGTTTGCCATAATCAAGATATGTGATGCTCTAACTTTATCTGGATAAGTAAATTTCTTTTGGTTTTTGTTATAGAAAATTTGAGCCTCTTTATCTGAAATTTTTACCTTTTCTATCATATTAACAAGTTTTTTAACTTTAACTTCTTCTTTTAAATCTTTCATAAATTGTTCGTTTGAAACACCATTGCGTTTAAGAATCTCATTAAATTGTTCTTTAGAACCAACTTTATCAATCATTACTTTTATTTCGTTATCCATATCAGCTTTGGTAACTTTTATGTGACGTTCTTTTATAGCTTGATTAATAAGAGATTTTACGATTAACTCGTTTACAATTTTATCTTTTAGCATCAAGTACATAAAGTTATTATCATCTTGTGGAATTTGAATGTTCATTTGTGCAAGCATGCCATCGCTTGAAACCTTCTTAAATTCTTTGTTGAATTCAGTCTGTGTAATAGGTTGATTATTTACTTTTATAATCGTATCTTTACTAGTTACACAGCCTGTTAATAATAACATTGATGCTAATGCAGTTAATAAAACTCTTTTCATTAAATTATCCTCTTGTTTCGTATTCATAACTAATTTTATCTATATCATAGAACAAATCATAAAGCATGTTAAATAGTTCATTAAACTTCATAACAGAATTGTTTATTAATAGAATAGATGTTGCATCTTCGCACGTTTTTGGTGCAATTGTCCATTGAATATTTTTGATTATATTTTTAGGGAGTTTTAGTTGTAATATTCTCCATTCTTCTTTTGTAAACGGAGTATAAACTCTTATATTATCCATTGACTCTCTAATTAATGTTACCCCTACTTTGGTTGCCATTAGTCTAATTTGAACAAGTTTAATAAGGTTATCAACTTCTTCAGGAATTTTGGAGAATCTGTCTTTCCATTCCGAAACAATATAATTCAATTCTGTTTCGTTATGGACATCTGCCAAACGCTTATACTCTACCATTTTTTGTTCTTTTGAACCAACCCAATCCTCTGGTATAAAGGCTGTTACATTGATATCTACAATTGCAGGAGGTTTTGTTTTCACAGCCTCTCCTTTTAACTCATTTACAGTTTCTTCTAATAATTGACAGTACGTGTCGAAACCTACATTCACCATGTGTCCATGTTGTTTTGTTCCAAGAATGTTTCCTACACCTCTAATCTCAACATCTCGCATTGCAATTTGATATCCGCTACCTAATGTTGTAAATTCTTTTATTGCGTTCAATCTTTGCAGAGCATCTTTTGTTATGTTTTTACCAGCTTTGTATAAGCAATAACAATATGCTTGTCGCTCAGAACGACCGACACGACCTCTTAATTGGTATAATTGAGCTAATCCAAATTTATCAGCATCATGAATTATCATTGTATTTGCGTTAGGAATATCCAAACCGTTTTCAATAATCGTTGTGCATAGAAGAACATCATAGTCATGGTTTGCAAACCCTACGATTACTTCTTCCAATTCTTTTTCAGAAAGTTTAGCATGGCCAACGGCAATTCTTGCGTTTGGAACAAGTTCTTTTAGTTTTAGTCGAAATTCCTCTATTGTTTCAACTCTGTTGTATAAATAATAAACTTGTCCATCTCTATCCAGTTCGTGAACAATAGCATTTTTTACGACGTTATCGTTATAAGTGCCGACAAAAGTTCTGATAGGAAGTCTGTTTTTAGGTGGAGTATTAATAACAGACATATCCTTGATTCCTGATAAAGACATGTATAATGTTCTAGGGATAGGAGTTGCGGACATTGAAATAATATCAATATTTTCTCTGAACTGTTTTAATTTTTCTTTATGTTTTACTCCGAATCTATGTTCTTCATCAATTACAAGGAGTCCTAAATCTTTGAACATAATGCCATCTTGTAAAAGTCTATGAGTACCAACAACAACATCGCAACTTCCAAGTGCCATATTTTTTAAGGTTTCTTTTTGCTCTTTTGGAGTTCTAAATCTGCATAATAATTCAACATTTATGCCATAAGGTTTAAATCTTTCCGAAATGGTTTGATAATGTTGTAGAGCCAATATAGTCGTAGGAACTATTACTGCGACTTGTTTTCCTGATGCTACAGCCTTAAATATACCTCGCATAGCAACTTCTGTTTTACCAAACCCAACATCACCGCAAATCAATCTATCCATAGGGTTTGTTGATTCCATATCTGCTTTTATGTCATTTATAGCTTTCATTTGGTCAGGTGTTTCAGTATATTCAAAAGCATCTTCCATTTCTAATTGCCATGAAGTATCTGGGTCAAAAGCTATACCCTCTTGCATTTGACGTCTTGCATATAATCGTAATAAATCGTACGCAACTTTTTCAACTTCTTTTTTTACTTTTGATTTGGTTTTTTCCCAATCTGAGCCACCCATTCTTGAAAGCTTAGGTTTTGCAGCCCCGGCACCACGATATCTGCATAACAAATTAATCTGTTCTGCGGGGATATGTAGTCTGTCTTTTTGGGCATATTCTATTGTTAAATAATCTTTTAGTTGACCGTCCAATTCTTGTTGGGTTAATCCTAAATATATACCGACCCCATGAACAGAATGTACAACGTATTCACCTTCTTTTATGTCGTTAATGCTTTCAATATATTCAGCTTTTTCTTTATAAGCAGTGCGTTTTGTAGATGTAACTTCTTTGTTTCTTTTATTAAAAAGTTCTCTATCAGTAATTATGAGATATTTTAAATTCTCAATAATTGTTCCGTTAGCTGAAATATTACCAACGTATTCAACATTAAAAATATCGTATTGAGCAAGAATATCTTTAACTCTGTCTTTATAATCTGTTGCTATAATAATTTTATAGCCGGCATGTTTTTTTATAAAATCTGCAATTTCTTCTATGTTGGCATTAAAATTTTTGATTACTTGTGCGTTAAAATCAAGAACTTCATCAAATTCGCTATCTATAAAATTGTTAAATTCAACTCTTGGAAATTTAGCGATTTTAGATGCAAAATCGTTATACGGAATATGATTAATATCTTTTAACGGATAAATTAGTTCAGTTTTGGTATTTTCTTCTATTTGTTTGTTGTAGTTTTCTTCTATAAATTGATATTTTGAAGAAATTTCTGATTTTTCATCAAAAACAAGAACATAATTATCCAAATAGTCGAATATTGTTTCAAAATCGTTGTTAAAATAACTTTGATAAACCTCAATTCCTTCAAAGTATTTTTCTTCTGTTAGTTTGTCTAATAATTCTTTTGGAAAATCATTAGGAGTTTTTTGGGGCAATATAAATTTATAAACAGGTAAAATATCTATTGTTTTTATTTTTTCAATAGATTTTTGAGTTTCCCTGTCAAAAAATCTTATATCAACAATTTCATCACCCCAAAACTCTATACGAACAGGGTTCTCTTTCAATGTATAAATATCGGCGATATCTCCTCTTATACTGAATTCAGAAATATCATTAACCATAGTAGAGCGTTTATAACCGAGATTTGTAAGCTTTTCTAACAGTTCTTTTTGAGAAATATTATCACCAATTTTTAAACTTAGTTTATTTTTTATAAAAAAACTTTTTGAAGGAAATTTTTCTAACAAAGTTTTCACAGGTACGATTATAATATCTTGCGGATTTAATAAAAGATTCACTTGAGAAGAATAATCATATATGTTAGAGGGGATAATTTCGTACATAGAAGAATTTTGATACGGGAAAATACTTGATTGTTTGTTGAAAAAAGAGTATAAGTCACTTTGATATTTGAGAGCAGATTGTTCTGTTGAGGTTATGAAAAGAACCTTTTTCTCTGTTTTTACAATTTCATTCAACAAAAATAATCTCAAAAAAGTTGTTAAACCTGTTACAACAAACGATTTTGAGTTTTTTATATTATTATTAAATTCAGAAATTGAATTAATAGACATTATTCTCGGTTTTGACTTTCGTAATCAATTCCCATTTCTTTTAGTGTAGAAATAAACTTTTCTGCACAAGCCTTTTGAACATCAGGAGGTACAACTCTTAAAATCTCAACAGTTTTTGAAATTGTAGGATTTTTGTCATACCAACGACAACCATTAATAGGTTTTACTAATTCATAAAATCTGTCAATAGCCTCTTTAGAAACCTGTTCTTCTAATTTTTGAAGAAATAATTCAGCTTGCTCCATCAATTCATCTTGATAATTCTTCAAGAGTTCAATAACTTCTAAAAGCTTTGGATCATGGTCATACCATCTTTTATACACGGGACTCATTTTGTAATCCTTTCGCTTCTTCTGTTTCGTCATTATATCTAATAATATTTGCACCAAGAGCTCTTAGTTTTGTATCAAAGTTTTCGTAACCTCTATCAATATGATGTAGGTTTTCAATAGTAGATGTACCATCAGCCATAATAGCTGCAACAACTAAAGATGCACCAGCTCTTAAATCGCTTGCTGAAACAGTAGCACCAGTAAGTTTTTTTACACCTTTGATGATTGCGTGGTTTCTATCTTGATGAATATCTGCTCCCATTCTTAATAAATGAGGGACTTGCATAAATCTGTTTTCGTATAAACTTTCTGTAATAATACCAACACCGTTAGCAGTTGTTAAAAGAGCCATTGCCATAGATTGCAAATCTGTTGGAAATCCAGGGTATGGTTGGGTGACAAAATTCAAAGAATTTAGTCTGTTTTTACAAGAAACCTCTATTGCAGTCGGTTCAATAAGTTTTATACTAGCACCCATTTTTATTAACTTGTCTGTAAAGAATGTTAAATGAGCAGGAAAAACATTTTTTATAATAGCTTTACCTTTAGAAGCTACAACTGCAGTCATAAATGTTCCAGCCTCAATTCTATCTGGAATAGTTGTATATTCTATTGGGTGTAGGTTAGATTGTTTAACTCCATTAATTATAATTTCCGAAGTTCCTGCACCAACGATATCGGCACCCATTGTATTTAAGAAATTAGCTAAATCAATAATTTCTGGCTCTTGTGCTGCATTTTGGATTCTTGTAGAACCTTCAGCTAAAATTGCCGCAAGCATAAGATTTTCGGTAGCTCCAACAGATGGAATATCCAAATAAATGTCAGCACCAACTAATTTTGGAGCTTTGGCATGTACATATCCATTTTCTATTTTTATTTTAGCACCTAGAGCCTCTAAACCTTTTATGTGAAAATCTACTCGTCTTTCACCAATAGCACACCCACCTGGAAGAGCCACAATAGCCTCTTTGCATCTGGAAACTAATGCTCCAAGTATAGTGAATGATGCTCTCATTTTGCTAACATATTCATATTTTGCGGTTACAGAAGTAATATTAGATGCGTCAATTGAAACAGATTTGGCATTTTTATCGTAAGAAGTTTTTATACCTAAACCATTAATAACTTCTAGCATAATGCCAACGTCAGTAAGTTCTGGCACGTTATATATCTTAGTTTCGCCTTCTGCAAGAATTGCAGCTGCCATAAGTTTTAGTACAGCATTTTTTGCTCCACCAATATTAACTTCACCTTTTAACTGAGTGCCACCTTGAATTTTGTATTTATCTGCCAAAACTTCTCCAATCTATACTTAATTAATATAATAATACAATCATCAATAAAACTTGTAAAGAGTGTAACAAGTTTTAGTATTAAATAAAAAATATAATTGTAACATTTTTATTACAAACTAACAAATTTTATTTTTATGTGTTTTAACATGATTGTAAAGGTAGTGTTTATAGAAATTTTAGATTGGAAACTATGATGAATTATTCGCATACAACGCAAAATCTAAATAAAAGTGTAGAAGTCGCCATAAAGAAGTATTGTGACTTAAGATATCAACCACTAGATTTATTATATATACCCCATATAGTTCAATTACAAAAAAAAGGAATAAGTAATGATTAACGGTAAGCTAGCAAGTTCTATTATCAGACCAAATACAGTTCTTCATGCAACGAAGGTTAAAAAGCCTGATATGATGACTCGTATTATGAGAAATAATTTTTTGGGAAAGGTTTGTGAAGCGGCTGATGACAACCCTGTGTTAACAAACTCATTGTTTTCATTAGCGATATGTTGTTTTGCAAGACCGGTAACCAATTACTTAACTACTCCAGATAAAAAAGATGCGGCATACGCTTCAGGTCACTCAATATCATCAGGCGGAATAGGTGCCGCTTGGTCATTTGCAATTATGACTCCTATAGCAGGTGCAGTCGGTGCGATATTGAAAAAACCACAAAAATATTTGAAGCCTTCAATGATTAAAAAATTATTCCCATCTGTTGGTATTGAAGAAGTTATGGAAAATGGTAAAAAGATACAACGAGTTATGACAAATGCTAAAGGTAACATGATTCGAAAAGATGGAACAGAAATTCTACGAAATATGGAACCTTTAAAAATTAAAAATGGTGATGCTGTAGGAAAATTAAAAGAAGTTGAGAAAAAACTCGGAAAAACAAAGAAACAAAGTAAAATTGATAAATTAAATGAAGAAAAAGCTAGTTTATTAGAAAAAATAGAAGAATTCAAGGCTGAAAAAGTAAAATTCGAACAAGAAAATCCTAATTTATATGTTGATAGTAATGGTGTTGTAAGATCAAGAACAGTATTTAAAACAAAAGATGGTAAATATCAAATTGATAATGATGGCTCTAGATCAATAAGTGGTAAAAAAGGTGATAAGATGGGTTGTGTAGTCCAAGAAGATAAAACACCTATCACTGAAGAAATAGAAAATGGTGCTCAAAAAGAAAGAAACCTTGCAACAATATTCAAATGGATTCCAGATACATTGTTAGCTGTTCCAAGAGCATACTTAACAATTATTGCAATTCCACCAATTTTGAAAGTTTTAGGTTTGAAAAAAGCTCCAAAGGGTGAAAATGCTCAAAAAGCTAATGTTGCAGGTAAATCAAATGATACAATTGTATTAGCTGCAAAAGCTCAAGCCGCTCCAAAAAATGCAATGTCTTTACCAACTACTACAACAGAAAAGCGTAATGTATTTGCAAGCATACAATCTCATATTGCATCAGCTCCAAAGAAAGGAGGTAACTAATGAATAATATATTACCTATGATGAATAACAATAATTATGGTATGAACACTCCTTCTTTTAAAGGTTTACCTAAAAAACCTTCAACATTTGCAAGCCTAGCAACAAGAGCAACTTTAGGTGCGAAAAAGTTTAGCAAATGGGAAACAGCATTAGAGGAAAAAATTGCAGAAAAAGTTATCGCTCCTCTTATGAATTCAAAAGCTGTTGATAAATTGACAGATAAAATTGGAAAAAGTGAAAAAATGACAGACCACATGTCAGCAGCTGGTTCTTTTGTTACAACTGCTGCTTATGCAGGTACGACTCTTAATAATAAAAATATGGAGAAAAAACCAGCAAGAACTTTAGCTTTGAACCAATTCTTAGTAACAGCATTATCTACTGTTGGTACATATACAATTAATGGTAGTATTGCTAAATTTACTAAGAAAATGAGTTATAAATTCTCAGATGTAAACCAAGGACTTGAAGCTGCAAAACTAAGCAAGAGAGTAAAAGGTTTCCCTATCGTTCAAAAATTACTTACATTCTCTATTATTTATAGATATGTAGCACCAGTATTAGTTACTCCAGCAGCTAGTAAGATTGGTAAAGCTTTGAACTCAGAAGAAAAAGTAGCTACAAAAACTCCGGTTGCAGTTGCTAAAAAGTAATAAATAAAAAATAATATAATTAATAATAAAAATCGGCTAATAATTAATTAGTCGATTTTTTATTATTAAAATTTTAAAGCTATTTTATATATATGTTTTTGTTGGAATTCTTCATAAGCTTTTTCAATATCACTAAATGCGAAAGTTTTGCTTATTAAAAAATCTGTAGAAATTTTATTTTCAGAGATTAGTTGCAAAAGTTTGTCACAATATATAGCATCAACGCCACCGGTTTTAAATGTTAAATTTTTACCATACATTTTTTCTAATGGTAAAATTTGAGCTTGTTCGTACATTGCAACAACAAAAACTGTTGCATTTGGTCGTGCTATTTTCCAAGCTGTTTCAAAGGTATTGTTACCTCCTGCAGCTTCAATCACTCCATCAGCTCCGTATGGTGTAATATCTTTTATGCGTTGTTCAATATTAACTTCGTTTGGATTGATAATATAATCTGCAAATTTTTTAGCAAAATCAAGCCGATGTTCGTCTATATCAATTGCGATTATTGATTCTGCACCTAAATATTTAGCACACATCATCGCACATAAACCAACAGGCCCAGCACCAATAACAGCTACACAATCACCTTTTTTTATATCCAAACCGTCAGCTGCAAAATATCCGCTTGATAATATATCTCCAACAAATAAAGCTGAGTCATAAGAAACATTATCAGGAATTTTATTCAAGCTAGAATCAGCATAAGGAATTCTAACATATTCAGCTTGTCCACCGTCAATTCTGCAACCTAATTCCCAACCACCATTAATACAGTTGTTTATAAATTCATGCCTGCAAAACCAACATTCTCCACAAAAAGTTATACAATTTGCTGCAACTCTGTCACCAATTTTTAGTTTAGTAACACTTTCTCCGACTTCAATAACTTCTCCTGTGAATTCGTGTCCTAACACTGTATTTGGGATATAGCGGGGTACTGCTCCTTTTATGATATGCAAGTCACTCGTACATATTGCAGAACGAGTGACTTTTAAGATAACATCTTTTGATTCTTCAATAACAGGAATAGGCTTTTCTATAACCTTTATTCCCGAGTTATATGGAACGACAGCTCTCATAATAAATCCTATGCGTTTAATTCAGCCATAGCTTTTTCGTATTGTTCATCATTAGGAGCTTTACCATGCCAAGCTGCAGTATTTTCCATAAACGAAACGCCTTTACCTTTTACAGTATTCGCAATTATTGCCGTTGGTCTATCAGAATTATTATTTTTAGCTTTTTCTATTGCATCATAGATTTCTTCTATGTTATGACCGTCAATAACAATTGTATTCCAGTTAAAAGCTTTTATTTTATCTTCTAATGGGTCAACAGACATAATATCTTCTGTACAACCATCAATTTGGTATCTGTTTCTATCAATAATTGCAATTAAATTATTTAATTTTCTGTGAGGTGCTTGCATAAAAGCTTCCCAACAAGAACCTTCTTGAAGTTCGCCATCACCTAGATAAACAAAAACGTGAGCAGGGTTTTTATCAAGTTTTAAACCAGTAGCCATACCACAACCGATTGAAAGTCCTTGTCCTAAAGAACCTGTTGAAACTTCAACTCCATTCAATAATTTCTTGCAAGGGTGTCCTTGAAGTCTAGACCCAAATATTCTAAATGTTAGTAATTCCTCTTTTGGGAAAAATCCTTTTTGAGATAATACAGAGTAAAGAATTGCAGATGCGTGTCCTTTTGACAAAACAAATCTATCTCTATCATCTTTCATTTCTGGAGTTATATTCATACATTTGTGATAAAGTACAGTAATTATATCAGTAGCCGAAAATGCTCCACCGATGTGACCCGATTTAGAGTTATGAACCATATTCAAAATGTTGATTCTAGATTCTTTTGCCAATTCTTTTAATTGTTTAATTTCTTCAGTATTAAGCATTATTTACCTCCGATACGATATTTTATAACTTTTAACACAAATAATGGTAGAGTAGGAAAAATTCGTTTAAATCTTTCAGGTTGCTTTATTGTTCTATACAACCATTCTAATCCTAAATTTTGATATATTTTAGGTGCTCTTTCTACAACACCGGACCATACATCAAAACTACCACCAACACCAATCATCAAAGCCGGGTTAAGTCTTTTTTTAGCTTCATAAATAAATTTTTCTTGTTTAGGAGAACCTAAAGCTACAAGAATCAATCTTGGAGATGCGTTTTTTAAGCCTTCAAATATTTCGTCCCAATTGTCAAAATAGCCATCGTGAGCGTAAGCAATATTTAGATGCTCAACTTCTGATTCTAGGTTTAGTATAGCTTTTTCCAGAATTTCAGATTTAGCACCAATTAAAGCAATTGGATATTTTTCAGCAGTAGCATAATCTATCATTCGTCTTGCAAAATCAACCCCAGCAATGCGAGTAACATTTTCGCCCATTATTTTTAGCCCAATTTTTACTCCAACACCATCAGGTATTACCATTTCAGCATCTCTTAAAATTTGCGAAAACTCTTTATCTTTATGAGCCGTTTCAAACATTTCAGGATTAATTGTTACAACTTGACTAACTTTATCTGTTTTAAGTAATTCTCCGGCATAATTAACTGCTTCTTCAAAATTAAATGTATCAATTTCGTAATCTAATAACTTGACTCTTTTCATAACAATTATTATACTAAAAAAATATAAAACTTACGAGAGTATTTTTTAATAGGAGAAAAAAGATGAAAAAAATTGTTGCAACATTAATCGTATTGTCTTTTGCGGGAAATGCAATTGCGGCTACAACTTATACTGAACAGATGGTAAATAAATGGACAGCACCTGTTGCACAAAAAGAAAGACAGTTGCAAGCTCAAAGAGAAGCTGCTCAAAAAGCTCAAAAGCAACGTGAAGAAGCTCAAAAGAAACGTCAAGAAGAAATAAAAAAAGCTCAAGAGCAAAGACAAGCAGAAATAAAAAAGGCTCAAGAAGCAAAGAAAAAAGAAATGGAAGATGCTAAAAAACTTCATCAACAAAAAATGGAACAAAAGAAAAAAGATTTTCAAAACCTTTTGAAATACTAGAATTTTTATTAGGTTATAGAAATATAAAAAGCACTCATTCTATATTGATGAGTGCTTTTTAACTTCGGTTTCTTAAATTAAAATTTTATGATAATATATACTTAAGGAATTAGGTGGGCTGTTTTGAATTTTAAATCGAAAATTACACAACTTCATTATGATAAGAATGCTGAGGGATTTTTTGTTGATTTATTAGAATTTTTTTCACTTTTTTATGGATTAGTTTCAAAACTAAGAAATACTTTATATGATAAAGGTGTTTTAAAAGAAAAAAAAGTTAATGCAAATGTAATTTCTGTTGGAAATTTAACAACCGGTGGTGTTGGAAAAACTCCTGTTGTGATGGCTTTAGCAAAATATTTCGTGGAAAAGGGTGAAAAAGTTGCTGTTATAACAAGAGGATATGGTGGAAAACTTTCTAATAAAAAAGTAAATGTTATTTCTGATGGTATCAATCTTTTCCAAACGGCAGATATGGCTGGCGATGAGGCATATTTACTTGCAGTAAATCTTAATATGTGTGCAGTTTTGACTTGTAAGGATAGAGTTAAAGCCTCAAAATATGCAATAGAAAAATTTGGCGTTACAAGAATTATTCTAGATGATGCGTTTCAACATAGAAAAATCCATCGAGATATGAATATTTTGCTTGTAGATTCAGAAATGGGATTTGGGAATGAAAAACTTCTTCCTGCAGGGCCATTGAGAGAAGGTACAGAAGCTTTTTCACGTGTTGATAAGTTGATTGTAATGAACAAATCAAATGATACTCAAAGAGCTGAAAAATTGGCAAAAATAATGGGTAAGAAATTCAAATGTGATGCTTATGTTTGTTCTGCAACTCCTGATTATGTCTATAATATTAAAACCGGAGATAATCTGGTTTCAGGTGAAGCTGTGACTGCAATGTGTGCGATAGGACAGCCAACTCAATTTTATAGATTTTTAGAAAATAATTATGAAATTCTTAAAAAGATAACATTTGATGATCATCATAGATATTCAAAGTCTGATATTTCTAAAATAAAAGGAAATATTATTACGACAGAAAAAGATGCCGTTAAACTTGCAAAGTTTGACATGAATAATATTTTTGCACTCAAATTAAAAACACAATTGGATATTGAAGGTCTTTTATCAAATGATTAATATTGATAAAATTGTTGAAAATCTACAAAAAGCAAATCAACCAAGAAGTGAATTTGTTAATTTGATGGAAGAATTTCGTAATCCTTATTTGGTATTGATAGCTTGTATTTTGAGTTTGAGGACTAATGATAAAACAACGTATCCTGCAACTCTACGTATGTTAGAGTTAGCAAAAACACCTCAGGAAATGATGAATATATCGGAAGATGATTTAGCTAATGCGATTTATCCAGTGGGGTTTTACAAAAACAAAGCAAAACAAATTATTGAACTTTCTAAAACTATTGTTGAAAAACTTAATGGAAAAGTTCCTGACACAATAGAAAATTTAATTAAATTTAATGGAGTAGGAAGAAAAACAGCAAACCTTGTATTAGCAAAAGGTTTTGGAATTCCTGCAATATGTGTAGATGTTCATGTTCATAGAATTTTTAATAGAATAGGATATGTAACAACCAAAACACCTGATGAAACAGAGTTTGCATTACGAGAAAAGCTACCTCAAAAATATTGGTTGGATATAAACACTTTAATGGTCACACATGGTCAAAATGTTTGTAAACCAACAAAGCCTAAATGTGATGAATGTCCAATTAGAGAGTTCTGCGAGTTCTAAGAGAATTGTACTGAATGATTATATTTATTCCGTCATATTGAGCGACAGCGAAATATCTCTAACAAGCCTTACATGAGGTTCTTCGAAATAAATTCCTCAGAATGATAATTTACTCCTAATAAAAAATAAAAGTATGATTGAAAAGAATCATACTTGGTTTAAAAAGATAGTGATAGTTGGATTTTTATATTGTATTGTGTATATACTGATTATACACATTTTAGTTATTCTATGCTAGCTAATTTATATATTTGTTACAAAAATTAACAATGTAACATTCTGTTAATAATATCTAAAGATTCATAAAAAAATGCCGTAAATAGTAATATAAGAATTAGAAAAAGGAGTAAAAATGGGTTTAGCCGCTACACAGGTACGTTTGCTGCAACTAACATCAAGACAGCATCGCATAGAGTATCAGGCTCAAAGGATACAAGCTCAAAAGCTACAGTTATCCAACGAATCTGATGCTGCTTATAATGCCTATATGACTGCTCTAGATTCTAAGAAAATCCAGTATAAATATATTGAAAAAGATGGTTCTATTACGTACAAAGATGCGACATTTAATAATATGTTCGGTGGATATAAAGCCGGTGTTCAAAACCTATATGCTCTAGAACGTGTAAAAACAGGTACTTTAATTGTAAAAGCAGATATTAAAAATAACTTTGATGCACATTCAACAAACAAAGATGAATTTGTAAAAGCTTGTTCTAATAATTCTACAGATGAGTCTGAAAAAGCATATTATCAAAATTTGTTTGATTTGTTAAGTTCTTATGGTAAAGACAAGTTAGAACCAATGGTAGCAGGATATGCAGACAGTTCTGAATGGTTAACTAATATGATTGCAAACGGAGATGTTATGCTTCACAAATGGGAAACCGAAGGTGGAGATGACGGAAAAGGTGCTTGGACAGAAGTTGCAGTCGCTACAGATACTATGTTATCAGAAGTTGCGAATGAAAAAGAATTAAAAAAAGCAGAAGCTACTTATGAAGCTGAAACTACAAGAATAAACAGAAAAGATTCTCAATATGATACAATGCTTTCTCAAACAGAAACAGAAAGAAGTGCTATCAAAACCGAAATTGATTCATTGAAAACAGTAAGAAGTGATAATATTGATAAAACTTTCAAATTGTTCTCATAATAGATTTTTAGACATAATTTTTCCCTATAATTAATTTTTATGACTGCTCAGGCAGTCTTTTTATTTGGAAGTTTATACAAACAAAAAAGACCAAAGAGAATATATCTCTTTGGTCTTTTCGTTAATCTTTAATATAAATTAGATACTTCTAAATTTTACTAAATCAACTTTTCTCATTCTGATATTTTCCGGAGTGATTTCTACAAGTTCATCATCTCCGATATATTCCATACAGTCTTCTAAAGATAGAGTTTTTGGTGCTTGTAGAGTTACCATAACATCAGCAGTAGAACTTCTCATATTTGTAAGTTTTTTAGTTTTACAAATATTAACTGCAATGTCTTGAGCCTTATTACCTTCACCAATAATCATACCTCTATAGACTTTTGTTTTTGGAGTGATAAAGAATACTCCTCTATCTTCATATTGAGCAAGAGCATAAGGAATTGCTTCGCCTGTTTCAAAAGCAAGAATAGAGCCACTTCTTTGTTTTGGAATTTCTCCTGCGAAAGGTTTGTATTCATCAAATGTATGGCACATAATACCTTCACCACGAGTCATACGCATAAATTCATTTCTGAAACCAATCAAGCCTCTTGCCGGAATTGAAAATCTTAATTTAGTTCGACCGTTAGAAGATTTCATTTCTAACATTGTAGCTTTTCTGCCTGAAAGTCTATCAATACAACTGCCAGCGGCTTCATCAGGAACATCTACAATTAAATTTTCAAATGGTTCACATTGTTCTCCATTTATTTCTTTAATAATAACTTCAGGTTTTGAGATTTGGAATTCGTAACCTTCTCTACGCATAGTTTCAATCAATATGCCTAAGTGAAGTTCTCCACGTCCGCTAACCTTGAATACATCTGTACTATCAGTATCTTCAACCTTCAAACTAACGTTCTTTTCAAGTTCGTTATAAAGTCTTTTTCTTAACTGACGGCTTGTTACAAACTTACCTTCAGTACCAGCTAAAGGACTATCATTTACTGAAAAATTCATTTGTAGAGTTGGTTCATCAACATGAATCATAGGTAAAGGTTCTGGATTGTTTATATCACAAATAGTTTCACCAATTTGAATATCAGGGAAACCTGCGATAGCTACAATATCACCTGCTTCAGCAGAATCAGTTTCTTCTCTACCTAAATCTTTAAATTCGTATAATTTTGCAATTTTACCTCGTTCTATAGAACCATCAGCTTTGCATAATGCAACTTGTTCTTGAGAAGATATTTTACCGTTTACAATTCTACCTGCAACAATTCTTCCAACGTATTCGTTATAATCAAGAGTTGTTGCTTGGAATTGAAGTGGTTTTTTAGCATCACCAACTGGAGGTTTAATGTATTCTAAGATTGCATCTAACAATGGAGTTACATCTTTTCTCTCATCATTCAAATCTTTGATTGCAAAACCATGCAAACTACTTGCATATAAATAAGGGAAGTCGATTAAATCTTCTCTATCTGTTAATTCTGTAAACAAGTCAAAGACTTTATCTAAAGCCATATCAGGATCAGCTGCTGGCTTATCAATCTTGTTGAATACAACAATGATTTTAATGCCTAATTCAAGAGCTTTTGATAATACAAATCTTGTCTGTGGCATAGGCCCTTCTGCCGCATCAACAATCAATAATGCACCATCAACCATACCTAATACACGTTCAACTTCACCACCGAAATCTG
>CAKUVB010000008.1 GCA_934693215.1 uncultured Candidatus Melainabacteria bacterium | reverse complement strand
GAAAAATCCTTCGCACTCTGCAAAAAATCCGCTCGAACTTTTTAAATAAAATTTTATATCCGATTTTAACCTCTGGTAAAATTCTTCCGTTATATTTTGAAATAAAAATTATATAAGTAGGGTTGAAAAATAAAAATAGATAATTTATAATAAAAACACAGGGTGGTAGTTTCCTAAGCTACCAATAAGCCTTGTAGAGGTCTAACGGTTCTTATTCTTTCGAGTAAGAGCCGTTTTTAATATGTTCAAAATCAAATAAATTAAAAATAAACTTAAATTGATATCGTTCATATTTACCCCCTTTCTAGTCGGGAACGAACCCGAGGTCTACAATAATTTTGTCGGTTGGTTTCCTATAGAAAGGCTTATCTTTACCCTGTATTAAATTATTCAAAGTTCAAATTGATTTTTTAATAAAAAAAATTATACAATAAATATGTAAATAAAAAGATGTGAAATTAATAGAATTACCGTTGATATTGAAGTTGAAAATAGAATATCAAGTAAAGAAAAACACTCTTTAGAACTTGTAAAACTATTAAAAATTTTAACAAAAGGTCATATAGATAATTTACTAAAAACAATTAATCCAGTGATAAATCATTCTTAATAAAAAGAGAAGCCAAAGCTCCTAATTCTAATAATGGGGCGAGAGGCAAGAACCCAGAATTTACGAAGTAAATTTGTGGTTCGAATCCTCTAAATAAAAATAAGGGAGATGGGATTGTCTTGGATTTTTTGCGTTAAACGTGTCTACGGATTTTCTTTTTGTATGCTTACGCATACTACAAAGAAAAATCCTTCGCACTCTGCAAAAAATCCGCTCGAACCCAAACAGACCTATCGGTCTGTTGGGTTCTCAAATTCCAAATATCACACATAATAAAAAAGCCAATAACATAAAGTCATTGGCTTTTTTATGGGGCGGGAGATGACTCTGCCGAGAGAAATGATTAAGTATCATTTCTCGAGAGGCAAGAACCCAGAATTTACAAAGTAAATTTATGGTTCGAATCCCACAACAAAAAAGACTTCTTAAAGAAGTCTTTTCTCACAAATATTAAAAATGGGGCGGGAGATGGGATTCGAACCCACGAATATCGGAACCACAATCCGAGGTCTTAACCACTTGACGACACCCGCCATGTTTACAAAATCTATTATATCAAATCAATTTTTTTCTACAAGTACTTATTATTAAAAAGAGGTTGATTAAATCAACCTCTCTTAGAAAAATTAATTGATTCTTTGGAACATATACCCTATTCCACGAGCTGTTAGGATTAACTCAGGGTTAGTTGGGTCTGTTTCCAACTTAGAACGTAATCTTGAAATATGAACGTCAACAACCCTTGTATCAATGCGATGATCTGCTGGATATGACCATACATGTTGCAAGATTTCGTTTCTTGAATAAGCTTGACCTGAATTGTTTACCAACAATTCTAACAAGCTGAATTCCATTCCTGTTAAACGAATTCTTTCGTTCTTTCTATAAACTTGACGTCTTGCAGTATCAATTTTGATGCTACCTGTTGTAATAACATTCTTAGCAACTGCTTTTGTTCCTGTTGGAACAACAACTTCTTTATTTGTTGTTCTTCTTAATACTGCTTTTACCCTTGCTTCTAATTCTTTAGGGCTGAATGGTTTTATAACATAATCATCTGCACCTAATTCTAGACCAGTAATTCTTTCTGAAACGTCACCCAATGCAGTTAAGATAATAATAGGAACATCAGATGTTCTTCTAATTTCTCTTGTTACACCGTAACCGTCCATTTTTGGCATCATTACATCTAAAACAACTAAATCAGGATTTGTTTTATTGAAAACTTCAACAGCTTCTTCACCGTCTTCAGCAACTACAACATCGTAGCCAACCATTTTCAAACGAGTTTCCAAAATCCTTCTAATACTTGCTTCATCATCTGCTACCAAAATTTTCTGAACAGCATTAGATTCGCTTTGTGAGTCGTGTAATTCTTCGTTATCAGCCATTATTAACCATCCTTATGAAATATTGTTACAAAACATTTAAATGTTTTAAGTTTTTTAAATAAATATAAACTTATATTAATTGAATTTAAGAAAAATTGCAAGCACTTTTTCTTATTCCTAAGAAAGAGGACTACTAACAATACTTGCTTTAAAATTGTTCAAATCTTCTATAGTATCTATCCCTATTGGCTTATCTTCAACCACAGAAACCTTTATTTTCATTCCCATTTGTAAGGCTCTTAATTGTTCCAAACTTTCAGATAATTCTAATGAGGTTTGATTTCCGCCTGTCATATTAAACAATGCTTCACGTTTATACCCATAAATACCCAAATGACCATAGAATTTTGAATGTCCTACATTTCTTTCATAAGGGATTTTTGAGCGTGAAAAATACATTGCATAACCCAAATTGTTAAACACACATTTTACAAGATTTGGATTATTTATCTCATTTTCCTCTTTAACTTCTCTTACTAAAGTAGAAATATCAGCCTCATCATCTTCCTTCAACAATCTTATTACAGTATCAATAGTTTCAGGATTAATCATAGGCTCATCACCTTGCAAATTCACTATATAAGCGATTTCAGAGTGACGTTCTGCAACCTCAGCAATTCTATCACTACCACTATTATGAGTATCTAGCGTCATTTCAGCTTCTGCTCCAAACATCAATGAAGTTTCATATATTTTTTCATTATCTGTTGCAATAATAACTCTATCTGCAAGTTGAGCCTGAACAGCCTTCTCAAACACCCATTGTATAATAGGTTTTCCGCCTACTTCTATTAAAGGCTTTCCTCTTAATCTGCTTGACTCATAACGTGCCGGTATAATAATTGCAGTTTGCTTTTCCATACTAAAAATCCTCTCTTCTACTGATATATAATATCACTAAAATTATAAATGGTCACCACAAGTATCAAAAACATATTTCAAATTTATACCGTCATTAGTTTCATATTTTTGTTTATCTTCATTTGTTACAGGTCTTGAATACATTCGTAAATTTCCACCTGCACCCATAATCTTAATTTCGGCATCATATCCAGAGCCTTGAACAGTTTTCACACCTTGTCCAGCCCTATTACCTGTTCTTATTTGAGCTGCTGAATAAAACTTTTTCAAATAAGCATCAAACTTATTCAAATCCCCACCTACAATATCCAAAAGATTTTCTTTTGCATTATGCGTAATTACAACTTTTTGAGGAATTTTATCTTTATCCATTACCAAAACATCATCTTTTTCATAATTCCAAGAAGAAATCTTCTCATGAACTTGAGATAAATCATCTATAACATCTGAAGCCGGTTTATCTTTACTATCATCAAACTGTTTTATAAATGAAGGTTTAAACACCTCAGGAATAGACTCATAATAACCAATTACAGTATTTGCACCATTATAATCAGCATTATTTTCAAAAATAAATTTATTTTCTATTAAATCATTAAACTCACATTCTCCATCTGCTAGTAATTTTGCTGCAGATTTGAAATATTTTGCTTCTGATTTTGTATCCCTTAAATATCTTGCATAATCGTAATTACCCAAATTATTTTCGTATGATGCAAGTTCTTTTTTAGCAAAATCATCTTCAGTTTCTGTATTTTCCTCATTAAAGATACGATTCAAATATTTATCATGAATATACACATGAGCCAATGCCTTATCCTCATCTAGCCCATATTCATCTGTAGATTTTTCCAAAATGTTAAACATCGAATCAAAATATTCAAAATCTACTTGATTTGCGTTATCCAAACAACTCAAACAACGTTCTTTTAATTCTTTATTCTTAATAGAATATGTTTTATATTTCATCTTAGAATATTTGTCTTCATCTATCGACCCCAAAGAATCTGTATCCATAGATAAATCTTCTTCAAGCAATTCATCAACATCTTTATCTGTAACTTGTTTATGAGTATCTTCTTTATTTGTAATTTGTTCATTTAGAATTACTTTTTCATAAATCATATCGTACGCATTTTGCATATTCTTCTTCAAATTTCCAACTCTATCAGGCGTCCAATATTTTGAGAAAAACGATTTTGTATAATTATCTTCTAAATGTTCAAAAGATTTACCTATAGCTTTTTTATCAAATTTATTTTGAAACTCTATAAATCCATCATCTTTTAGCTTTTCATCTGCTTTTTTATAACGAGTCATATATGCAGCATTTACAATCCATTGCATTTGTTTATTCAAATAGTTTTTATCATCAAACTTTTCTAATGGATTCACTGGATAATCTGCATTTTTATCTCTTTTATACAAATTATACAAGTATGAATTTACCATATCACTTGTTTTATATGCACTTGTAGTAGGATTATTTCTTTTATGTTTTATTAATCTAACCGGCAACCAAGCACGAGATGTCATTTCTTTATAATCAGTCCAAACCTTACTTGTTCTTATTGCGTGTTTATTTGCTATTTGTTTTATATCTTTTTGGTTTAACTTCGGCATATTTGCATATTTATTTTCCAGTTTTTCTGATTTTTTTATTAATGAAAGCATTTCTTTAGAAGGGACTGATGGTGCAAAACCGGCATTTTTCATTGCTTGATATGTCGTAATTGGACTGTTTTTCAATTCTACATACATATCATTTGTAGGTTGCAATTCTAAATATGCTTTCTTCAAAGTATCAATCATTACTTCGTCATAATTTTCATTTGCAAGCCTATATTTTAAACTTCTTGGAGAGTCACCCTTTGATTTTACAGGTTTTTCTTTAACCTCCATTTCTGGATATAACATTTTAACATCAGAAAGAGATTCACATTCGTTTAACAATGAATAATAATCATTATGTACTTGTCGCAAATTAAACTGATTTTTATTAATTGAATCTGCCATATTCTCTTTTAATTTTTGAGGCATATCTTGTATATTATTAATATCAGCTAATAAAGAATTTCTTTCCTCTGTTAAAGGCACAAATAAGTCTGACACTTTAAAATCACTATTAAAAGCATCTTCCACAGGACAAGCCTTGTTTACTGCACTTTGGATTTGTTCTCTACGAACTCTTTTAGCATTTTTCATCGTATTATCGTAATTAGTTGGCCTTGATTTTAACCTTGCACTAATTCTTATTTGACCTTTTGCGTTAAATAACGAATCAAATTTTCTAGAATCAAATTCCTGAAGTTCTGCATCTAAACAAGTTCTCACAGCATCTTCTAATTTAGGAACAAAAGAATTAGCAATTAAAGCTTTTTTCAAAATCAAAAGAGCTTTTTTACTTACTAAAACATCAGATTTGTCTGTCTCAAAAGTACTTGCAAGTATCAAATCTGTTTTTCTTTTATTTGTTGTATCAACATTCTTCATTTCTTTAACCGCATCATCTAGCGACATTGTGGCATAATCTGATGTGTGAGAAATCTTCTTCAATAGTCTGGCATACTCTTCATCTTTTTGATCAGTTTTATTAGCTTTTACCATCGCTTGTCCATAAGATGATAAAGCATAAGATGAATCTCTACCCAACTTAGAATTCTCTATTTCATACTGAGCAGAAGTGTAACTATTGTTTTTTGAATTACCCTTAAAATTTGGTTGAATAAATAAATTTTGTTTGTTGTTAATACTTATCATATTCAACAAAAACTAGCACTTATAAATTTTTGCTAGTTTTATAAGTAATGTTAAGAAATAATATCAGCAATCTGAACATTTACGACTTTTTTCAAGTCATTAAGAGATAATTCCACCTGATATCCTATTTTACCAGCACTAAAAATTATTTTTTCAAAATCCTGAGCTGTTGAATGTATAGTTGTTTGAAAATTCTTTTTCATACCAATTGGAGAACAACCACCATGAACATAGCCTACAGTATGTAATAAATCTTTCGATTTTAGCATTTCTACAGATTTTTCACCTACGACTTTTGCAGCTTTTTTCAAATCTAATTCCTCTGCAACAGGAATCATATACACATAAATCTGTTTAGATTTCCCAACAGTTACCAGTGTTTTAAAAACTCGTTCAGGATTTTGCCCCAAAACTGTTGCAACTTCTATACCCGAAATTGCCTCTGTATCAGCATACGAATAATGATTATATTTAATTTTGAGTTTATCTAAAACTCGCATTACATTAGTTTTATATTCCATACTGGAATAATAGAATAAAATAAAACCATTGTCCAACAAATAAAAACCCTCTAAGGAAAATCCTTGAGGGTTTTTAAGTTTTTTGTTTTTAAAGAATGAAACTAAGCATTAAATTGAGCTTTTTCTTCTTCTGAAACACCTTTAATTGTTAGGTTAACTCTGCCTCTGTCATCAATTTTGATAATCTTGACAATAACTTCATCACCTACATTTACATGTGGTTCAATAGTTTCAATTCTTTCTTGGCAAATTTGTGAAATGTGAACCATACCATCTTTGCCACCGCCTAATTCAACGAAAGCACCGATAGGTATAATTCTAACAACTTTACCTTTTAATACCATACCAACTTCAGGTTTGAAAGTTAAATCTCTAATCATTTTCTTAGCGATTTCTGCACCTTCTTGGTCGTTAGATGTGATTGTAACAATACCTGAATCTTGGATATCAATTTCAGCACCAGAAGCTTCTATGATAGCTCTGATTTGTTTACCACCAGGTCCGATAACTGTTCCAATATCTTCAGTTGGAATAGTCATTGTAGAAATACTTGGTGCAAATGGTGACATTGGTCCAGGTTGAGTAATTGCTTTTCTCATTTCACCTAAGATATGAAGTCTGCCTTCTTTTGCTTGTTGCAAAGCACGTCTTAAAGTTTCGTTTGGAATACCTTTTGCTTTCATATCCATTTGAAGTGCTGTGATACCTTCATCATTACCTGTAACTTTGAAGTCCATATCACCTAAGAAATCTTCAATACCTTGAATATCTGTTAATACAACAGGTTCTCTGCCTTCTTCTTTAATCATACCCATTGCAACACCACCAATCATGCATTTAACAGGAACACCCGCATTCATTAATGCCATTGATGAACCACAAGTAGATGCCATAGATGTTGAACCGTTTGATTCTAAAACATCTGATGTTACTCTGATTGTATAACCAAATTCTTCTTGAGAAGGAAGTGCAGGAATATTTGCTCTTTCAGCAAGGTTTCCGTGTCCAACTTCACGTCTTCCCGGTCCTCTTAAAGGTTTAACTTCACCAACTGAGAATCCTGGGAAAATATATTTATGCATATAAGTTTTTTCTGTTTGAGGATCAACACCATCAAGCTCTTGTTTCATGCTAGGGCCTGCTAATGTTGCAACAGACAACACCTGAGTTTGACCTCTTGTAAATACTGCTGAACCATGTGCTCTTGGAATAACACCAACTTCGCACCAAATTGGACGAACATCATGAGGTTTTCTTCCGTCAGCTCTAACACCTTCATCAAGAATCATCGCTCTCATAATTTTCTTTTCAGCTGCTTTGAATTCTTCTGCAACAAAATCAATACCTGTTTCTTCCATCATTGTTTTAATTGCATGATCTTCAGGAAGTGCATCTATTTTTTCTTTTACAAGATTTTTAGCTTCTTCAAGTTTGTTTTGTCTGTATTCTCTATCAAAGTTGTGATATGCGTCAAAAATCATATCATGAGCAGTTTCATCAATAATTTGTTTAATTTCTGATGTATCGTAAGGATTTACGAATTCTTGTTTTTCTACTCCACATTGTTTTGCAAATTCAACTTGAGCATCACATTGTTTTCTAATTTCGCCTTGAGCGAATTCAACTGCAGACATAATATCGTCTTCAGAAACAAAATTACAACCGGCCTCAACCATAATTACTGAATCATGAGTACCAGCAACAACGATATCAAGATTTGATTGTTTTGCTTGTTGGTGAGTAGGATTTGCAATAAATTCACCGTTTTCATCACGAGAAACTCTTACTGCACCAATAGGTCCTTCAAAAGGAGCTCCTGACAACATTAATGCACAAGAAGCACCTAACATTGCTAATGTATCAGGTTGATTTTGTTGGTCATAACTGAATAATTGAGCAACAATTTGGATATCGTTTCTGTAACCTTTAGGGAATAAAGGTCTTATTGGTCTATCAATCAAACGTGATACTAAAATAGCTTTATCACTAGCTTTACCTTCTGAACGGTTATATCCTCCAGGAATTCTACCGATAGAAGACATTCTTTCTTCATAATCAATTAATAATGGGAAGAAATCTATACCAACTCTTGGTTCTTTACTAACAACTGCGTGAACGAATAACATAGTATCGCCACATCTAACAGTTACACTACCGTTTGTTGATTGTGCATACTTCCCGGTTTCTATGGTAACTGTCTTACCGCCTATCTCAAGGCTCATTTGTTTTGTTTCTGGAATCATTTTTCCTTCTTTCTCCGACTGCTCGATAGCCGAAATCATTTACTATTACTTTATTTCTTACGTGTTTAATTATACTATAAATATTATGAATAATTGTAACACAACTCTGTAAATTTTTGTAAACCGGCAAAATTGGTTCAAACCCAATAATAATAATAATAATAATAATAATAGATAAATTCACTCCTTGAAATTCTGACTCCTAAAATTTTTTTATATAAAAGTAAGCAATATAAGGAGAGATATATGGCAATTACATCTGTAAGTGGTAGTACACCCCAAGACGATAGCAAACAAGTAAACCTTAAACCTCAAGAAAAAAATCCACAAGACATTAAAATCTTTGGAGATAAAAATAATAACAAAATTGTAGATAAAGAAGATTTTAGCAACCAAGAATTTGCAAACTATGTAGAAGCTAACGGATTTATTGGTAAAAGCTGGAATAATTTCAAAAACACTGCAACCGAGTTATACGACAAATTTATGACAGAATTTACAACTCGTCAAGAAACATTTGATGAATTAAAACAACTTCGTAAAGAAGAAAAAAAACAAGAAATTGAAGCAAGTTTCAATAAATTTGGGCTAGACAATGATGAAGTAGATAATGAAAATGCAAAAATTCGACAAGAAACATTTGATAACTTAAAACAACTTGACAAAGAAAATAAAATGCAAAAAATTACAGAAAGTATTAAAAAATTTGGACAAGCCGACTAAACACAAAACAACTTAAATAAATTTATAAAATTACTAAAAACCCCAATAAATAAATATTTTTGGGATTTTTAGTTTCTAAACCACTCCTTTTTGTAAATAATTGTAACAAGATAATTGACTTTTGTATATACTCAGTATATACTTAATATGTAACGAGTGCTATTTTTTAAGATAGTAAAATTTCAAAGATAGTTGTGTACCCCAATTTAATAATTCGATAGTGTATAGTGTATAAGGAGTTTATGTATGGCAGAACAGTTACCTATTAAAATGAAGAAAACTAACAAATCAAGCAACCCAGCAAGAATAAGTGTTTTAAAAGCTTGCTCAGATTCAGATTTATCACGTTATATCAGAGATATTTCAAAATTTCCTGTATTATCAGCTTCAGAAGAAAAAGAAGTTGCAAGAAAAGCTAAAACCGGTGATGAAGATGCAAAAAGAGAACTTATACAGGCAAACTTAAGACTTGTAATAACAATCGCAAAAAAAGCTATTCACATGTCAGCACTTCCTTTAGTTGACTTAATTCAAGAAGGAAATTTAGGTTTAATGGTAGCTGTAGAAAAATTCAACTGGAAACTTGGCTACAAATTCCAAACTTATGCTACTTGGTGGATTAAACAAGCTATGTTCAAAGCAATTTCTGAACAATCTCACAGTATGAAAATCCCTGTTTATATACAAGAAACTTTATCTAAATTCTCTAAAGTTAAAGCAGAAATGGAAAGAAAATATAACTGTCAAGTAAAAAACAAAGATGTTGCTGAAAAGATGAACATTTCTCCTGACAAACTTGATACATTCTTATCAGCATACTCAAAAACAATTTCTATTGAAGGCAGTATGGAATGTCAAAATGGAAAAGAATTAAATGTTGCAGATATATTGGAAGATTCTTCTGCAGATGTTTCATCATCAGTTGAAGCTGACGGTCTTAAAAAAGATTTAGAAATAGTTATATCCACTCTAAAAGACAGAGAACAAGCTATTGTAAAAATGCGTTACGGTTTAGATGATATTTCTAAACGTACACTAGAAGAAATCGGCAACATCTATGGTGTTACAAAAGAATGTATTAGACAAACAGAATTAAGAGCATTGAAAAAAATGAGAAATAATACATTATTGAGTTGCTACGTAGACTAGGAAGGACAAATTAAGAAGGCTCAAAAGGGGGTATCAAAACATAATTAACTCTTTATACACTAAAAACTAAGAAGAGTTCAGCTAGAAAGGTTAATGTGAAGCTAAGGTTAAACAGACTAATCTCATCACTTATCTATAATTATCAAAAGGACGGAAATTAAAATTCCGTCCTTCTTTTATATTTACTTGAAATATTTTTATTATATGCTCTTAATATGAATCCAATTACTTTTAAAGCAAATTATAAAAATTCTGTCGAAATTCAAAAATACAATGGCAAAGAGTACAAACCTTGTACTGCAGCTTTTGTTGAGCTTGAGCCATCAGAGAGTGAAGTTATAAAAAATGTCTACGCAAAATGGAACGCACCACTTGTTTCAGGAATATACAAAGCATATTCCCAAAACCCAAATTCAAAACATGTATATGCAGTAACTACACAAAACAATAGCTTTAAATATTTAGATTCTAACAAAATTCTAGGGATTGCATTATTAGAAGAATATCGCAATACTCCAACCTTAACTCCAGAGATTACATATTTTCAAGTTAATCCACAAAATTTATCCAAAGAATATGGCAATTCAAAACTGAACAAATTAAAAAAATATTTTAAAAAGCTTTTACATTGTAATAAATCACCCAAACAAAAACCTCAATATCAACATATCGGAACAAAATTAATGAAATCTATCCAGAAGCTATACAATGAGAAAAAGATTATACTATTTTCACTCCCAGAAGCAGAAGGTTTCTATAAAAAAATGGGATTTAAAAAATCTGACGTGTTTATGGTTTGGAATTCAAAATAATATAGATATTATTATTTAAAGTCAACACTTAACAAGTTTCTAAAAATTGTATACCAATAATAGTAAACCTAACTTAACTTTATCAAAGAGCTAAAGCAACAGACCTGATACTATCCTCTGTAATATTATCCAACCCCAACTGTTTCTTTTCTGAAGTTAAACAGCCCATTGATTTTAACAAAGTCATAGCCTTTAATATTACCGTCTGATTTTTACCTGACAACAAAGACGCTATCGCATCTTCATCACGAATTAATTCCATCGCAAAATATATAAAATCACTTTCTTCATACAATTCCTCATACAAAGGTGACAAATATTTATTGATATTCATTTTGCTTAGTAAAATATTGATATCGTTTACTTCGTTTTTAGTGTTTTTATCTTCGTCAAAAAGATATTCTTCATTTTCGACAAACAAATTAAATTTTTCTTTCGCAAGCATCAACGCTACGGCAATAGGACCTGTTGGAGTTGCTTTTAGCATTGTATCAATCATTGAATAGAATTCAAAATCAATTACCTGAGATACAGGTATCAACTCTACCAACCCATTAATAATATAGCAAAATGCTAGTATTGCCTCATCATTTAACTCTGTATTCAAAAGAGAATTTAGAGAACACAAAAACGGTATCTCTGCAGCTATATTTTCTGACATTGGCGAGTTTTTCATAGCTACAAAAATATCTTTCAAAGAATCTGTATTTTGATACGCAACCAAAAATTTTACTGCAGAATACTGCTCAAACGAATCTTTTGACTTTAATTTTGATAAAGCATCATTATAAGCCTCAACATCTTCCAACTTTGACAATGCTCTAGCACAATTAGTTGCTAAATCTGTATTTTCAGAATAAGCCCTTTCTCTTAAAGGCATAAGAGCATCTTCATTTCTGATATAAGAAAAGAAACTTGCAGCATAAGTTTGTTCTGATTCTGTACCGTTTTTCAAGATATCTAACATTTTTTGAGTCACATCATCATCAGCATACTGAGCCAGAGTAGATGAAATGAACTCATCATAATATGGCGAGTAAATGTTTAAAAACTTGAACAAATTTTTAAAATTTGATTTATTACAAGCTTTTGCCAATCTTTGAGCAACATTTTGTTTAATAAAATCAAACAAATAATCGTCTTTAGAAACAAGTTCTTCAAACAATTCTACATCAGGTTCATTAATTATACGACTTGCTACAGGTTCATAACCATTAGGATCTTTCCCTGTCAAATTCTTTATTAAATCCATAATATCTCAATTAATCCAAGTAAAATACAGTAACGACTTTATGACCTTCTTCTGCATATTCTACAGCAGTATGAAGTGTTTTACTTGTATGAGATAAGAAACAAATTAATTGATTACAATCATCAATAATTTCTCTGTTACAAACTCTTGATGCATCAGCTAAAGTCATCATAGCTCTATCTGCGTGTTCAACAATGTTTGGGACACCGATAAGCTGATCTTGAACATCACTAGGTTGTTGTCCGATAGTTTGAGGTAAAATAACTTTTAATTTTTGAGGGTTGGATTTCATAGCCCCTCTAATAGCCGCTGCGTTAGTACCATAAGAACCACCTGACGTAATAATAGTGTTGCCTTGACTAACAAGAGCAGTAGCTAAAGTTTCAATCATTTGTTGGTGAGTGATTGCAAGATTTCTTGAACCAATAATAGCAATTCTTTTTGCTGATTGTTTAATAGTAGCTAATTCCATTGATAATTCATCAACTGTATCCGGTGATGAATTCCCTGCATCAACTTTATCATCAATTGGCACCATAATAGATGATACTTGGCTTTCATTGTTATTATCTGCTAAATTTTTATTATCTGACATTTTTTCACCTTCTAATTGCAAACTATATTTTTTTCATGTATGGTAATGATATCATAAAACTTTGATTTTGGAAATAGGGAATGGAAAATTTATTAGAGAACTTAAACGAACAGCAAGTTGAGTCTGTTAAAACGACAAGGGGAGCATTATTAATACTGGCAGGAGCAGGAAGTGGAAAGACAAAAGTCTTGACTTCTCGTATCGCATATATGATAAAAAACGGTATAAAAGCACATAATATCCTTGCTGTTACATTTACCAACAAAGCTGCGAAAGAAATGCGTGAAAGATTATCTGCGATTCTTGGCGAAGATGTAGTTAAGTATATGTGGGTTGGTACTTTTCACAGTATTTGTGGTCGTATTCTAAGACAAGATATCGACAAATATGCGTTCCAATCAGGTAAATCCTTAGACAAAAATTTTACAATTTATGATGAACAAGATTCTATAGCAGTTATCAAGCAAGCCATAAAAAAACTTAATCTTGATGATAAAACTTATCAACCTAAACTTGTAAAAGCAGTTATTTCAAATGCAAAAAACAAAATGCAAGACGCATATACGTTTGCAACCTTTGCAAGAGATTTCAAATCACAAAAAATTGCTCAAGTTTTTGAAGAATATGAAAACATCTTGAACAACAATAACGCAATTGATTTTGACGATATGCTTATGCTTTGCGTGAAATTATTAGATCAAAACGCAGAAGTTAGAGAAAAATATTACTCTCGCTTTGAGCATATTTTAGTAGATGAGTTTCAAGACACAAACCAAGCACAATACAATTTGGTAAGAGCTTTGTATACAAATTTTTTACCGGAAAACGAAATACCTGAATCTCGTTCTCTATGCGTTGTTGGTGATGTTGACCAATCAATTTATAGTTGGCGTGGTGCAGATTTTAAGATTATTCTTAATTTCCAAAACGACTTTAAAAAATGTAAATTAATAAAATTAGAACAAAACTACCGTTCTACGGCTTGTATATTAAAAGCCGCAAACGCAATTATTGAAAACAACGAAGAACGTGTAGACAAAGTTCTTTATTCAAACAAAGGCGATGGTGAAAAAATATCATACTATGAAGCTGATGATGAATCTGATGAAGCTAATTTCATAACCTCAACCATCAAAAAAACATCTGCGAATTACAACCAATTTGCAATATTATATAGAACAAATGCTCAATCTCGTGCATTAGAAGAAGCTTGTATAGCCGCAGGCATTCCATATAAAATATATGGTGGGCTAAAATTCTATGACAGAAAAGAAATTAAAGATGCTATTGCATACCTAAAACTTATCTATAATGTAAATGATTCACAAAGTTTTAAAAGAATCGTAAATGTTCCAAAACGTTCTATTGGTGAAACAACTCTCAAGAACTTACAAGCATTTGCAGATAGTAATGATATAAGTTTATTTGAAGCAGTAGAACGAATTCAAGATGCAACAGAAATTGCACCAAAAACTCGTTCAAAACTTATTGAATTTGGTAAATTAATCAAAAACCTAAAAGAAATTGAACACAGATATCCACTACACGAATTTATCAGTTTAGTAATCGAAAAAAGTGGTTATATTCAAGAATTGCAAGCAGACGGTTCACCAGAAGAACTCGCAAGAATAGAAAACCTTCAAGAACTTGTGAATGTTGCAAACGAATTTGAACCAGAGGACAACGATAACAGACTGGGTGAATTTTTAGCACAAGTTGCATTAGTTTCTGATATTGATGGAATGGAAGAAATAAGCAACAATGTAACATTGATGACTCTACACTCTGCCAAAGGTTTGGAATTCCCAATTGTATTCTTAGCCGGTGTTGAAGAAGGTATTTTCCCTCATTCAAGAACCTTCAATTCTATGTCAGAATTGGAAGAAGAACGCAGATTGATGTACGTTGGGGTTACTCGTGCTGAAGAAAAATTATACATATCATCAGCAAAACGCCGTCAAATGTGGGGAGAATACAAATATTACAACCCGAGCAGATTTATTGAAGAAATTCCACCTCAACTAATTGAAACATCTTCATCTAACGGAGAATATTCATCAGAAAGAACATTTAGAAGTGCTGTAAACAAACTACGTGCTTCTAACTCTAATAGTTATTCATCATCTGGCAAATCTTCGTATTCTAGTTCTTCTAAATCAGATTGGGGAGAATCATCTTCTAAAAAATCCTTTAACTCCGGAAGTTTTGGAACAAATTTTGTTGCCCCTAAAAATGCTCAAAGTTTAAGCACTCCTCAAAGAAAATCTTTTTCTCAACCTGATAGAACTCCTAAAAGAGCCATATTAGTAAAGAGTAAAAAGAATAAAGAACGTGCAGCAGAAAGAGCGGCAGAAAGTGCAAAACGATTCTTTGAAAACAATTCTATAAAACAAATGCTAGAAGAAAAACGTAAACAAGATGCTATTACTGCTCAAAAAGAAAAGGAAAAAGAAGAATTAAAAAACAACACCAATATAGATTATTTTTTCAATGTTGGAGAACGTGTATTCCACGAAAAGCTAGGAATAGGGCATATATTAGATGTCACTCAAATTGGCGATAGCACAATGTACACAATTGATTTTGGCAAAATGGGTAAAAAAGCTATGGACGCAGCTTATGCTCATTTAAAAAAGTTTTAAAATAAAATTAGTAAAAATTTAGCAAATTTATTTTTTAGAAGTTTTTTACTAATATGCCTCCTATAAATTTTAAAGCGAATTTTATCAGAAATACAAATATTCAACAAGCTATCAACAGCAGTTATGCTCCCAAACAAGTTGCTCTTGTAGAACTTGATACTAATGATAAAAACGACATTTCAGCACTTAGAACCGTTGCAGACAAATGGGAAAACACAACTCAAGGATACACCAGATGTATTTACTATGATGCAACAAAAAATTTTAAATTTTCAGACACTACTGAACATTATTATGCTATAACTTTGCAAAATAAAAATTACAAATATCTACAACCTGAAAACATTCTTGGTCTAGCATTATTTTCAAAGCATAACAACGGTTCAACCAACGAACTAAAATGGCTACAAGTCAATCCTGACACAAACTACAACAAATCAAATCAAAATAACAGATTATTAAAAAATATTGGTCGTTCTTTAGTTAATTTTATTAAAGAAGCTTCAGACAAAACAATCAGTGTTTATTCAGATGCTGATGCGATTGATTTCTACGAAAAACTCGGATTTATCCACAAAAAAGGTAAATCTATGAGTATGTATTTCCCTAAATAAATATATATTTATAACTAGCAAAAAATATTTTTATGAATTTTAAATAAATATGACCCCAATTAATTTTACAGGTAGTTTCATAAAAAACGTAACAATACCAAGACTAACCAATAATGGTAAAATGACACCAGAAAAAGTTAGTCTGGTAAAACTTGATAAAAATGACAAACTAGACGTAGAAACACTTGCAAAAACTGCACACTATTGGGAGAGCATCAAATCAGGTTTTGCTCCTGATATTTATTGCGATGCTCTAAAAACAAAAAACTACCCAGATGTAGCACAAGAACACTATTTAGCACTAACAACACAAAATAGTAATTTTGAAGCTGTTGAACCTAACAAAATTTTAGGATTAGCATTATATTTTGAGAAAAAAGCTCCTGCAAATGAAATTGCGTGGTTGCAATCTAACCCTTCGACAAACCACGAATCCGGAGTTCGCACGTATAAAAAAATAGGCACAACATTGGTTGATTATATGAAAGGATTATTCAAAAAACCTTTATATGTTCAATCTGCAAACAATGCTATCCCGTTTTACCAAAAACAAGGATTTAAAAGTTTGGATACACCTTCAAAAATGATATACGAAATATAGGAAAAATTATGACACCAATAAGTTTTAAGGCAAATTTTGTTAAAAATGCAAATATCCAACAAGTTCTAACCCCTGATAAAAGTAAGGACAAAAAAGTTGCTATTGTAGAACTCGATAGAAATAATATATTCGACAAAATAGCCATGAGACATACTGCAATAAGATGGGAAAATCCAGAAAACAACTATGCTTATGGTGTTGCAAATGATATGGTAAGATGGACACATAACGAAAACGAAACAAATCATTATATTGCAATAACAAAACAAAAAAAAGATTTTGAACATCTAAATTCTGATAAAATACTTGGAGTGGCACTATTTACAGAAAAGAAACACGAAAAAAACGAATTAAAATGGTTGCAAGTTGACCCAAAAACAAAATATAGCAAAACCGGTGAACCTAGAGAATATACAGGTATTGGAAAAGCTATTGTTGAACATATTAAAACTATTTCTAAAAAACCATTTGAAGTTTTTTCTGACCCTGATGCTATTAATTTTTACACAAAACTTGGTCTAAAATATAAAGAAAAAACAGGTATGCTAACATATCACCATCCTTTTAACTTTAAACAATTTTGTAAAGATATGTTAAGCAAATTTTAATCTTTTGGTTAATTTTTTACAAATTAACAAAAATACGTTAAACAACAGACTATTAAAAGGATACAGGCTATTTTTAATAAAATTTAGTCACTAAAACGCACTTCACGAGCAAAATTCCCTAAAACCATGTCACCACATGGTTTTGCATGATTTCTATTTTCTTCATAGACCATATGGTCTACAAAAAAGTTCAATCGTTGGATTGATGTTACGGTCATGGAAACCATGTACTCTATCATTAGGGAGAGAGAGAAATTCATGAAAAAAGTATTATTTGTATTATTTGTAAGTATTTTTATGGCAATGTCAGTAATGGCATCTGATAATGTTTTACAAAGTGTTCAAGTTGAACCTATGGGAGATAGTTTTAATATTACATTGGTGGCTGACAATTCAGTATCAGTAAAAAAGACTATACAAGCTCCTAACAGAATTTTGTTAAGTCTTAAAGGTATTAGAGCATCTAAAACACTTAGCACTGTTTATAAAAATGTTTCAAACGTTGATAATATTATTGTCGAACCATTTGGAGTTGACGGATTAAACATTATGTTTCAAGCTGACAATGCATCAGGTTCAAGTGTAACTTTTGATTCATTAGTATCTTCTGTAAAAGTTGAAGATAGAGCAAATCCTAAAAAAGAAATTTTATTAAATGCTCCAATGAATACATACTCACCAATATACAAACAATCATCAGAAGAAGTTAAGCCTTCTATTATGTCTAATATTCATTTAGGTGGAATCGTTTCAGTTCTTAAATCTGCATTATCCGGTTCTAAGACTACAACAATGTTCACTTTTGGATTTTTCGGATTATTGTTCTTATTAGGTGCTAAACTAATCAGAGGAAAAGATAACGATATCAAAGTTGGGTTATCACAAGGTCTTAGAGATAGAGATATATCAGGAACAAAAGATGTTCACCAACATATTCCTGGATATAAAAATGTTACAAATAAACCTTATACAACAATGAATTATGGTTTGAAAGCTTATCAAAATAGCACTCAATCACCTTATTTGAAGATGCATACACAAACACAAAATAACACATCATCTTTAAATTCTCGTATGGCATCTTTACCAAAAAGAAACTTGATGGCAGATTCTATTAGTCAACCTCAAAGACGACCTGCTCCATCTCAACTAAGACAAGCATCTACAACAATGTCAAAACCAAAAATTCAACCAAAAGTTGATAGTATAAAATTCTTAGAATCTATGTCTGAAATTTACGAAAAAAGCGGTAGACCAGACTTGGCAAATGGAATTAGAACAAAGTTATCTAAAGTTAACAAATAATACGACTTTTATATAATAAACACATTCAAGCGAACATAAATGTTCGCTTTTTTTATTAATTATTTACATATTAAAAATTACAAATATTAATAATTGAGTTGTAAATTTCTATTAGTGATATAATAAAAAAATAACATGGGGAGTGTGTATATGGCTCATATCGTAATAGATGAAAACAGATGTAAATCTTGTTATATTTGTCTAACAACTTGTCCAAAAGGACTTATTAAAAAAAGTGACAAAACCAGCCGTTTAGGAGATTATCTTGTAGAATTTAATGACCCGAACAATGAATGTATCGGGTGTGCTATGTGTGCAAAAAGATGTCCTGACATGGCTATAGTTGAGGTGCATAAATAAATGGAAGAAAAAGTTTTAGTAAAAGGTAACTATGCGATTGCTCAAGCTGCACTAAATGCAGGACTTGAATGTTACTTTGGTTATCCTATAACTCCACAAACCGAAATTGGAGAATACCTAAGCGGAGAAATGTATAAACGCAAACTTGCTTATGTCTGTGCAGAAAGTGAACTTGCAGCAATAAACATGGTACTAGGTGCAGCTTCTACAGGTGCAAAAGCTATGACAACATCTTCATCTTGTGCCGTTGCACTTATGCAAGAAGGACTTTCTTATGCTTGTTCTGATGAAGTTCCTGTTGTGCTTGTAAACGTTATGAGAGCTGGTCCTGGACTTGGATATATTTATCCGGCACAAGGCGATTATAATCAAGCGGTAAAGGGTGGCGGAAACGGAGATTACAAACTTATCGTACTCGCACCGGCAACTGTTCAAGAATGTATTGATTTAACATACAAAGCATTCTACCTTGCACACAAGTACAAAAACCCAACAATGATTCTTGCTGACGGTTTGTTAGGACAAATGATGGAACCGGCTGTTTTTGGAAAATATCCTTATCCTGAAATAGATAATTCATCTTGGGCTCTTACCGGTGCTAAAGGTCGTGATGGCAGAGCAATATATTCTGTTGCAACCTCAGAAGAAAAACAAAATCAACATATTTATGATTTGTTCAACAAATTTAAACAAATCGAAGATAACGAAACAGAATGGGAAGAATTAAATACAGATGATGCTGACACTTTACTTATTGCGTTCGGTAGTATGACAAGAAACATCAAAGCTACAATGAACGTCCTTAGAAAAGAAGGACACAAGGTTGGTATCCTTAGACCTATTACATTGTCGCCATTCCCTTCAAAACGAATCAACGAATTAGCAAAGAAAGTTGATAATGTTATTGTTGTAGAAATGAATATGGGACAAATGTTCAACGATGTAAAACTTGCAGTCGACGGTCAAGCAAAAACAGACTTGATAAACAGACCTGTTGGTCAATGGTTAAGTGTTGAAGAAATTACTGCAGGTGTAAAAAAAGTATTGGAGAAAAATTATGCAAGTGTTTAAAATTCCAGACTCTATGAAAGAAGGTTCTAAATATACTTTCTGTCCAGGTTGCGACCATGGTATTGCAATAAGATTAATTGCAGAACTTATTGACGAACTTGAACTTAAAGAAAAAACAATTTGTGCAACATCTATTGGTTGTTCTGTTTTCTTGTATGATTTTCTTAACGTAGACTGTATAGAAGCTCCGCATGGTAGAGCAATGGCTGAAGCTACTGGGGTAAAACGAGCAAGACCTAACAATTTTGTATTCACATATCAAGGTGATGGTGATTTTGCATCTATTGGACTTGCTGAATCAATGCATGGGGCTTTAAGAGGAGAAAAAATAACAGGTATTTGTATAAATAATACAACCTACGGTATGACTGGCGGACAAATGGGGCCTACAACTATGTTAGGTCAAAAAACAACAACATCACCTATGGGTAGATTTGTTGATACATACGGTTATCCAATACAAATTGCAGAACATATTGCGATGTGTGACGGAACTGCTTTTTCCGCAAGAGTTGCACTTGATTCTGTAGCTCATATAAATCAAGCTAAGAATGTACTAAGAAAAGCTTTTCAAGCCCAACTTAACGGATTAGGATATAGCTTTGTAGAATTTCTTGCAACATGTCCAACAAATTGGAAAATGACACCTGAACAAGCTCATGAAAGAGTAAGAAATGAAATGGTTAAAACATACCCATTAGGTGTTTTCAAAGATGTTACAGAAGGTATAACTCCAACAATTCAAAGTGTAAACTAATAAACTAAAAGGAAAAATTATGGAACAAAATTTTATAATAGCAGGATTTGGTGGACAAGGTGTATTATTTGCAGGAAAAGTTCTTGCAAATGCGTTCATGTTATTAGGTAAAAATGTTACTTGGTATCCTTGTTATGGTGCTGAAATGAGAGGCGGAACAGTAAACTGCGAAATCGTTATATCTGATGAGGAAGTAAGTTCTGTACACAAAGAAAATGCTGATTATATTATTGTACTAAACCAATTATCTTTTGATAGATTCTTACCAAAAGTTAAAAAAGATGGATTAATTTTTTCTAACTCAACACTTGTAGAAGAAACCAAATCACGAAATGACATCAAATATTCTTCTGTACCAATGACAAAAATTGCAAACGAATCTGGACACAATAAATTAGCAAATATGGTTGCATTAGGTGCTTTAACAAGCATAGTACCATCTTTAACAGAAGAAGTTTTAGCAAAAGCTATCAAAAAAGTCCTTGAAGGTGGAAAAGAAAAATTCTATGATTCAAACCTTGAAGCATTAAAACTTGGTATTAATTCTTTTAGTTTAGTCTAACTTCAACTAAAAAGCCGATTACAAATAATTTAACAAGTGATAGACTTTAGACAAAGGGTACAGAATTTTGAAAAAGAAACATTTACAACAACATATTGAAGAAAAAGAATCACAAATACAAAAATTCAAATTAAGATTAAAGTCATCTGATTTATGTGAAAGCCTATATAACAAAGCTATCTTAGAAAAGGCTATTCTAAAAAAAGAACTCGAAGAACTTGATAAAAACAAGTTTGTTGAGTCTATTAAAAAGATTTTACCTCGCAAAAAAGAAAGAATATGCGATTATTTTTAATAAAAAAATGCAATGACTTGTTTTCAGTGTCATTCAGAGCCTTTAGGCGAAGAATCTCTTTCAAGCTTTGTTAGAGATATTTCGCTATCGCTCAATATGACGGAATGATGAAGATTATGTTACTGGATTGCTTCAAAATCAAAGATTTTTCGCAATGACGAATTAAATTTGCAGACATCACAATTAGTCTACAGTCAC
>CAKUVB010000007.1 GCA_934693215.1 uncultured Candidatus Melainabacteria bacterium | reverse complement strand
CCTAAATTTAAGTGACCAACTTCAGAATTTCCCATTTGTCCTTCAGGAAGTCCTACATATTCACCATCTGCATGAATCTTTGTAGATGCCTCATCTTTTATTAATTCTGGTACATTAACCGGATGTGCAAGACTTGTAGCATCGTGTTCAGGGTGTCCTGCTTTACTAATCCCCCAACCGTCCATAATACATAATAATACTCTCTTTGACATAATATCTTCCTTTTCCTTTTTGAGAATATTTTAACAAGAAAGCAGATGTATGGCAATAAGTAATATTAAATATGCTGAATATTAATATGGTAAATTTTCAATAAACTTAGGGATTCCAATATTTGATTGAGGAACTTCTCTTGTTCTGTATTCTTTTTCGCTTTCAGATATCCACATGAACGAACGAACAGAGGTTTTTGCTTCCGCAGGACCGGAGATTATAGCTCTAAATTCCTTAGTGTTTCTTTGTGGTAGTTGTGGAATGTTTTCAACACCATTTTGCAAAACTCTAACTTCTTCTGAACCTTCTCCTGTTAATGCTATTTTAAACTTATTCATCGTAAAAGTACCAAAATTACCTAAAGAGGATACCATCGTGTTTGATAATCTTCCTAAAATAGTAGCATTCGCTATATTTGACATTATTCCGTAATGTCCTGTGATATACAAACTCATGTTTGGACCAAGCATTTTTATTGAGTGAATTGTCGCAACATCATTATTGATTACAATAATTCCATTTAGATATTTAAACAAACCTGTATCTTTGCTGGCGATAGCTCTAGTAATTACGGCTAGAGAGGTCTTTAACATACTATCAGCAACAATGTTTTGAGCATATAACAAATGCTCAACTTTGCCTAATGTACTCATTTGACCATCATGTATGATAAATTTCAAATTAGCATGTTTTAAGAATTTTGATTTAATAGAACTATTTATATTCATGTCAAAATCTAATTTTCCGCAAATATTTTCTTTTAAGTTCGTCATAGATTTGAGAACAGGACCTGCACTCAATCCTCTACCTTGTATTAAACCTGTATAATTTCCTGTGTGAGTGTTAAAGTTTATATGTCCGGCAATTTTGCCGTTATACATATTACCTGCTAAACTATTGATATTGAGGTTGTTATTATTTAGATTGAAGTTTGCGTTCATATCTGATAACAAGATTGAATCAACAGGAGTTTTGATGCTTACACTTTCTGAAAACATAGTACCATTTTCAATAATAGCTTTTAATTCACAATTTTTTGCGATTAAAAGAAGTAGTGACAAGTTATCTAAATCTATATCTTTTGATTTTATATTTAATGTTTTGATTTTAATATTTTGAGTTAGTTTAGCTTCTGCTGTACCAACAAAACTCAAAGAACTTTCAAAGATTTTTACATTTGCACAGTCAAAATTAATAATATTTTTAGTTAGTCCAAGTGCAATGTTTTTTGCAGTAAAACAACCATACTTGTCGGATAAAATAGGCACTTTGATATTACCTACAATTTCTGGTTTTCGAATTTTTCCGTTTATGACAAGGTTACCGTTAAGTTTTGCCATATAGTGAGAGATATTAAGCGGACAGGTTTTTAGGATATTAATTTTTATATTTTTAAAAATTGGATTGTATAAATTCTCTATAGAACCTGTAAGTACACAAAGTTTTGTCGAGTTTGCAATATTCTTGCGTTGGTTTGGTTCAAATAAACCTTTGTATGTATTAATGCTACAATCACTTATTTTTAGTTCTTGTTTTTCCAGTTTTGAAACAAAATTGATAATTACTGGTTGAGCTATACTAACAATAGATTTTGGGTTTTGTGATAACAATTGAGCTTTGATATTTTGTTGTGCTTTATCTCCATTGAATTCTATTAATACAGGAAAAACACTATCAAGCTCTTTTATTTTTATAATTCCATTTGGATTAACAAACCCTTGTCCTTTGAATGAAAATGTTAGTTTGTCTTGTTCGTTATAATTTAGTACAGAGCCAGCCATATTTATTTTAGAATCAGTTGAATAAGTATAAAAATCATTAATAGAAATATCGGATTCTGTTAAATGTGCTTTTAAATGAGGTATTGTAATCGCATTAGTTCTAGGTAGATTTGTTACTAAGTTAGAAACAAGAATTTCTCCTGAATGTTTATCCGCAGACTTAAATAAAAATCTATTTGCTCTAAATCTTGCGATTTCATATCCTCCGATAATATTTGTTAATTCTGCCTCGATTCTCGGAGTTAAATTCTTATATGATCCTGAGAGATTTGCAACTACAGAGATGATACCACTATTTATTTTTAATTTATTAAATTTTGCATTGTTTAACTTGAATTTATTAACTATTAAATTCAAGTTAAATTTATTAGATATAATATCTCCTGTAACAATTACAGGGGCATCATTAACATAAGCTTTTGTTGTTTTAATAAGTATTTTGTTATCTGAAAAATCAATATCAGAGTTTACATTTGTAATTTTGATTTTATCCATAATTACATTTGCATTAGAAATCTTAAAGAAGCCACTTGATTTTAAATGCTTTAAAGTTCCTTTAAGAGTAAAGTTTGAATACAAAGTTCCATTTATGTCTATAATTTGATTGAATTCAGATATATCAGAGTATAATCTTGCAAAATATAACAAATCTTTTAAATTAATTTTATCTGATTTTACAGATATGTTAAAGTTTGGATTGTCTGTTAAAGTAACAAAACCGTTTATTTTGATTTTGTCTGTAGAATTTGTATAAATCAAAGATGAAACTGATACTTTGTTTCCTAAAATACTGAAATTAGCATTACTATATGGAAGTTTTTTGTCATTAACCACAAAGGTTAATTTATCTATACTTATAACACCATCAGTCTTTAAACCTTCTTTTGTGTTTTTAATCTTTAAATCCGTAACAATTGATGCATTAGCTTGTTTTTCTTTTACTTGTTTTAAAAAGTCAAGAACATCAATATTGTTTGGAGTTTTGAAGCTTAGTCCATCATACAATACCGAAAAATCATAATCTATATACTTAACACCTTCTATCAAAAGCTTTCCATGACTTGATAGTTTTATATGATTGTTCGGTTTAAAATCAGAGATTAATAATTCTGAGCCTGTAAAAACGTAATTTTGTTCATCAGGAGTAATTAAAGTGTTTTTGTATTTTTTAAGTCTGATTTTAGAAATAGAGTTTATATTGTTTACCGGTTTTATATAATTAAATATTTCTAATTTGTTATTTTTATCAAGTTTTAGACAAGAATCAACATCGCCAATTCTTACATCTTTTATTTTTATTTCATGTTTTAGAAGTGGGAATATCGCAATTTTAAGTTTTACACCTTTTAAAGAGGCTAGAGTTTCGTTTTGATTATAGCTCAACATAACAGCCGGAGATTTGATAATTACCGAAGGCCCAACTTTAAATGTTAATTTTGTTGTTTCGATATTTAAACCGTATTGTTCTGCAACTTGTTGTTTAATAAGTGGAATAAATTTGTTTGCATTAAACGGAATAAAACAAAGAAGTATTCCTGCACAAAGTAATATGCAAACTCCAATTAAAATCTTTTTCATATATACAAAACCCTAAAAAATTACTCTCTATAAATATTTTAGTAAATAAATAATAATACTCAAGTTAATTCAATTTCCATTTTCTTTTTAAAGATGTTAATGTTCCATCATTAACCATATTAGAAATATTCATATCTATTAATTTTAACAAATTCTTTGTGTCATCACCTTTTCTAACCCCAATAGCATACATTTCTCGAGTATATCTTTTAGGTAAAAGTTTTACTGAAGTATCTGTTAAAGAATAGTTTCTAAGGATAGTATCGTCTGAAGCTATCCCTTGAATAGTACCAGCTTTCAAGGCTCGATATGCGTCATGGTATGTTTTGTATCCATATACATTAACGGACGGTATCATCATTCTTATATTTTTTTCTGCCGTTGAACCATACAAAACACCAACATTTTTATTATCTAAATCTGCTAGATTTTTTATCGGACTCCCAGCACGCACCAAAAGTGCTTGACCTGCAACAAAATAAGGCTTAGAGAAGTTTATAATTCTTCTGCGTTCAGGTGAAGTCGTCATTGTTGCAACAACCATATCAACCTTTTCTACGTTTAAAAAATATAAGCGATTAGAAGGGGTAACTTGAACAAACTCAATTTTTGAAGAGTCATGAAAAATATCTTTTGCAATATATTTAGCTATATCAACATCAAACCCAACATTCTTTCCGTTTTCTAAATATCCGAAAGGTCTAGTATCAGTCTTTACACCGACAATAATGTAACCTCGATTTTTTATGGTTTTTAACAAATCTTGATTTACAGAATTTGCTTTGTCCATTTTGTAATCAATAGCATAGACGATAGCAAGAACTATAGATATTAAAATAAGCCAAAATTTATCGCTCATACGGTATATTAAATAATGAATATACTATTTTGTAAATACATTTTGTGATATTCTTTTATAGAAAGGAATTTTGATATGAACGCAGTTGATTATTATAAGTCTGGATACTCTTGTTCAGAAAGTATTGTAAAAGAAGCTATAGATTTAGGTCTTTGTGACGAAAGTCTTTTACCTGTTGCAACATCTTTTTCTGGGGGTATCGGCTCTGGTTGTTTATGTGGGGCGGTATCAGGTTCAGAAATGGTTATTGGGTTAATATTTGGTAAAAATAATAAGTTCGGAAACGAGCCAATAGCAAGAGAAAAAGCAAAAGGATTTATTGCAAAGTTTAAAGAAAAATATCCGGCAACTTGTTGTAGAGTTTTGTCAAGAGGTTTTGAGTTTCAATCACAAGAAAGAAAACAAAATTGTATGCAAATTGTGTCTTTTTGTTCAGAACTATTGAAAGAAGCTATTAATTATGAACGAGTTTAAAAAACGTATATTATTTGTTGGAATTCCGGATATGGCATTTATTTGTCTTGAAGCTTGTTTTCAAGAACATGTAAATATTGTAGGTGTTATGGGACCAAAGCCTAGCCATCATATGTACTCTGCGTTTAAAGGCTTTGTAGAAGATAAAGGACTTAATTTTATAGAATATACAGATTTAAAAGCTCCAAATTTCTTACAAAAAATTAAAGATTTGAATATAGATTTAGCTGTTGTGTGCTCTTTCAATTATAAAATTCCAGAGGAACTTTTGAATTGTGTAAAAGATGGTTTTTTAAATCTTCACCCATCTTTGTTGCCTGAGTATCGGGGGGCAAATCCATACTCTAGGGTGATTTTAAATAATGAAAAAATAACAGGTGTAACATTACACCATATGAATAATGAATTTGATAGAGGGGATATTGTTCTTCAACTAACATGTCCTATTGAAAAATATGAAACAATGGGTTCATTATTTAACAAAACCAATGAGATGTGTGTTGAAATGCTTATTGCTACATTAAAAGAATATGAAGAACGACAACTTCCTTCTATTCCTCAAAAACAAGGTGTTTTTATCACTGCAGATACAATAACGGATAAAGAAACGTATATAAATTATAATAATTCAGCGGAAGATATAGAAAGACAAGTTAGAGCATTAAATCCTTTTATACTTGCTACGACCTTCTTTAGACATCTTTCAGTTAGAGTAATGAAAGTTGAAGTTGTAAAAAAACATTATTCCGATAATATACCAAATGGTACAATTGTAAAAATAAAGGATAATAATGTTATTGTTAAAACTGCAAAAGATTGTATTGCTATAAAAGTTTTGCAATTCGGAAGTTATTTTGCGGGTGATTCTGCAGATTTTATAAAACATATAAACCCAAAAGAAGGAGAAAGATTTTACTAATGGATAAACTAAACTTTTTAACAGCTGGCATGCCAATCAAAAGTGCAGGAAAAGGTTATGAAAAAGCCTTTGAGGTTTTGAAGGATTTAGCTCTTGATGGATTAGAGTTAGAGTTTGTTCGTGGTGTTCGAATTAGTGAGGTTAGTAAACAAGCTGTTAAGAATAGTAATTTAGTAAAAACTATCCATGCTCCGTTTTATATTAATTTGAATGCAAGAGAAGAAGAAAAAATAGAGGCTAGTATTCAAAGAATTGTAGAAACTGCTGAAATCGCAGATGAGGTTGGAGCATTTTCTATTACTTACCATGCCGGTTTTTATTTAGGTATGGATAAAGAAAAAGTTTATCAAACTATTAGAAATCAAACTAAAAAAATAACAGATATATTATCAAATAAAAATGTAAAAGTTTGGATAAGGCCTGAAACAACAGGAAAAGCTACTCAATGGGGTGATTTAGATGAAATAGTTACTCTTTCTAAAGAATTTGAGTATGTTCTTCCTTGTGTAGATTTTTCACACTTACATGCAAGATATAATGGAATTTATAATACTTATGATGAATTCGCTAAAATCTTCGAGAAAATAGGGAACGAACTTGCTGATAAAAACCCATTAGAGCATTTTCATGCACATATGGCAGGTATAGAATATACTTCAAAAGGTGAAAAACAACATCTAAACTTTGATGAATCGGATTTTAACTATAAGGACTTACTTAAAGCATTTAAAGATTTTGATGTAAAAGGTGCGATTGTATGTGAAAGCCCAAGCATCGAAGGTGATGCAAGAATTCTTAGTGATTATTACAAATCTCTATAATACAATGTCTTCTGGTTCAGAAAGAACTGTATTTTCAGCTTTTTGTTCTTCTAGACGTTTTGCTCTATAACTGTATCCGGCATATATTGAAAGTCCGATTAATAACCATACTAAGAAGTACAATGAAGATTCTGATTTTGCAGAGAATTTGCAATACATCAGAAGTCCGCATGTTACAATACCAAGTATTGGAAACCAAGGGCAGAATGGAACTTTAAAAGGTCTTTCTCTGTTTGGTTCTGTTTTACGCAAGATTAAAACGGCTAAGCAGATAATAATAAAAGAAGTAAATGTTCCAAAATTACATAATTCTGCTGAGATATTTAAATCCATAAATAAAGCACATACAATAACGACTAATCCCGATAACCAAGTTAATATATGTGGAGTTTTGTATTTCTTGTGAATTGCAACAAGTGATTTTGGAATAAATGAATCTCTACTCATCGCAAATAAAATTCTAGTAGTTCCCAGTTGATAAATTAAAAGTACAGAGGTTAAAGCACACAATGCCCCGACAGAAATTAATCCCGCATACCAATCTTTGCCTATCGCACGCATTGCATGGGCAAGAGGGGCTTGTGTATCAACCATATTAAATGGTATTACCCCTGTTAATACCAATGCTACAAGTACGTATAACAAGGTACATAAAACCAGAGTTCCCATTATTGCAATTGGCAAATCTTTTTGTGGATTTTTTGTTTCTTCTGCGGCAGTTGATATCGCATCAAAACCAATATATGCAAAGAAAATAACAAAAGCACCCATAAATACACCATCAAATCCATTAGGCATAAAAGGTGTCCAGTTTTCAGGTTTTACATAAAAAGAACCAACAACAATAAATGAAAGTATGATAAACATATTCACACCGACCATTATACTTGCAAATTTTGTAGATTCTTTAATACCTTTAATTAATAAAATTGTTAATAGTAAAACTATTAATATTGCAGGAAGATTAATTGCTATAGGAATATCAATAAATGGCAAGTGTAGAAATGGCATTTTGTCATGAACGTTCCAGCCATATTTATCGCACATTGCATACATTGTCCTGTAGTCGTTTCTAAGCCATAATGGAGAATTTACAACAAAAGCCGGTAAAACGGTTTTAAACCCTTTTAGAAGTTGAACAAAGTATCCTGTCCAAGCACTAGCAACAGTAATGTTACCGATAGCATATTCAAGCATTAGTATCCAGCCGACCATCCAAGCCATAAATTCACCCATTGTTGCATAAGTATAAGTATAAGCACTACCGGCAACAGGCATCATAGCTGCAATTTCAGAATAAGATAGAGCAGAAAAAAGACTTGCAATAGCTGCTAAAGCCATAGATATAATTACTGCAGGACCAGCACCTAAGCCGTCAGATGTGTTTTGAATCGCACTTCCGATTATCGTAAAAATACCGGTACCAACGACAGCACCAATCCCAATTACTATTAAATCAAATACATTTAATGTCTTTTTTAATTCTGATTTATTACCCGCATCTATTAATTCATCTGGGGTTTTACATTTTAGTAAATTACTTAGTAACGAGTTCTTTTTCATCTTTATCTGTACTTATTCTATTCATTTCAATTTTTCTGTTTTTAACGTAACCATACTGTAGGTAAATTCCTATACCGATTAATAACCATACAGGAAACATTAAAGCTGAAGATGTTAATGATTTCATTGAATAAATCATTAAACCACCACAACATAAAATTCCAAGCATTGGGAATAACGGTGAACAAGGAACTTTAAAAGGTCTAGGTCTGTCTGGATCTAATTTTCTTAAAATTAATACTGCAACACAAACTATAATAAATGATGTGAACGTACCAAAATTACATAATTGTGCCGCAACGTCTAAATCCAATGTCATTGTTCCGATAACACAAACTAAGCCAACCAACAATGTTAATACATGTGGAGTTTTGTACTTAGGGTGTAACTTTTGAAAAATAGTAGGTAAGAAGTTATCTCTACTCATAGCATACAAAATTCTTGTTGCAGCTAGCTGTAACACTAGTAATACAGAAGTTAAGCCTGCTAAAGAACCTATAGATATTAATCCTGCTGCCCAATTTTGATGAACCATACACATTACGTATGCCATTGGTGCTTTTAAAAATCCAGGGTCAATATTAGGTTGAGATGTACAATACATGCCTGTTAAAACTAAAGCAACAGAGACATAAACAACAGTTGTTGCAATTAACGAGCCGATGATACCAATAGGTAAATCTTTTTGTGGGTTTTTACATTCTTCTGCAGCGGTAGCCAAAGCATCAAAACCGATATATGCAAAGAAAATGATAAATGCTCCCATAAAGATTCCATTAAAACCGTTTGGAGCAAAAGGTATCCAATTGGTAGGCTTTACGTAAAAAGCACCAACTAATACAAACAATGCTATAACTGCAAGTTTTACAACAACCATAATTGTTGCCATTTTTGTTGAATCTTTTGTACCTTTTATTAAAATACCTGTAATTATTGCTACAATAATCATTGCAGGAAGATTAATTGCAAAAGGTATACCACAAATATGAGGAATAGAAGATGCAGAAATACCTGCAGCCTTCAATTGTATAACTGCGTTTTTATAGTCACTTATTAACCAAACAGGCGGATTAACTAACCAGTTAGGAAGATATGCAGAAAAACCTTTAACAAATTGCATAAAATGGTTAGACCAAGCACAGGCAACTGCGATATAACCAACTGCATATTCAAGCATTAGAACCCAACCAACCATCCAAGCTGCGAATTCACCTAAAGTAGCGAAGGTATATGTATAAGCACCCCCCGCGACTGGAATCATTGTTGCAAATTCACTGTAGCATAATGCAGAAAATATACAAGCAAAAGTAGCAATAATCATTGAGATAACAAGCCCCGGACCTGCACCTAAACTTTCATTCCCCCCGGCAGCCGCAATACCTACAACTGCAAATATACCTGAGCCAATGATTGCACCGATACCTAAAATAATTAAGTCTAATGCCCCTAAAGTTTTTTCTAAACCTGCACTGTTTGCTTCTTGCAACATTTCATCTGGATTTTTTCTGGTTAAAATCTTACTGAAAAAATGGTTAAATAAACCTGTATTTTGTTTTTTTGTCATATCTTACTTTACCTTACATAATGGGAAACCGAGATTTTCTCTTTGTTTTACATATAATTGAGCTACAGAAGCAGCCATCGTTCTCACTCGGTTAATAAAATTGATACGTTCATCTTTACTTATAACCCCTCTAGCATCAAGAAGATTAAAAGTATGAGAACATTTTAAAACATAGTCATAAGCAGGTAACACAAGTTCTGCATTAATACAATTATCGACTTCTTTCTGATAATTATCAAAAAGATTGAATAATAAATCACCATTTGAATATTCGAAATTGTATTTTGACTGTTCTACTTCGTTTTGAAGGTATATATCACCATATTTTAAAGAATCATTCCAGTTAATATCAAATACTGATTCTTTGTTTTGAAGATACATGGCAATACGTTCTAACCCGTATGTTATTTCAAGTGCAACAGGTTTGATTTCTAATCCGCCAACTTGTTGGAAATAAGTAAATTGAGTTATTTCCATACCATCTAACCATACTTCCCAGCCAACACCAGCGGCACCCAAAGTCGGTGATTCCCAGTTGTCTTCTACAAACCTAACGTCATGTTTTGACAAATCAATACCCATAGCCTCTAAGCTTTTTAGATAAAGTTCTTGAGCATTATCTGGAGATGGTTTCAAAATAGCTTGAAACTGAAAATAATGTCCTAAACGGTTTGGGTTTTCACCATATCTTGCATCTGTCGGACGTCTGCAAGGTTCTACCATAGCTACTGACCAAGGTTCAGGTCCTAAAACTCGTAGAAAAGTTGCAGGGTTCATTGTAGATGCACCTTTTTCTATGTCATACGGTTGTTGAATTACACAACCTTGTTCTGCCCAAAAAGCAGATAAATTTAAAATTAAATCTTGAAAATTAAGTCCCATACGAATTACACTTCCAACATTGTATTACATACACTTAATTTAGTATCTCAAAAAAGTTAAAAAAAATCAAATTATTGACAAACTAACTGTATTCTCAATATTATAAGATATGATATTTTAATACAGTTATTATCAAGAAGGGAAGATTTATGACAGAATACGTATTTTTAGATGGAGAGTATATAGAAGCAGATAAAGCAACAATTCCGGTAAGGACACATGCATTTTTATATGGTACCGGTGTTTTTGAAGGAATAAGAGCATATTATAATAAAGAAGAAAAACAATTATATGCATTTAGAATGAAAGAGCATTACGAACGTTTGTTAAGAAGTTCAAAAGTTATGTGGATGGAAAGTCCTTATACTGTTGAAGAATACGAAAAAATAACTGTTGATTTGCTTAGAAAAAACGGATATCATCAAAATGCTTATATTCGTCCTACTCTTTACAAATCTGCAATTAAAGTTGGACCTTCTCTTAGTGATAATACTGATTCGTTCTTGTTGTTTACAACCCCGTTGAATGATTATTATGATGCTGATAAAGGTTTAAATGTTTGTGTTTCAAACTGGAGAAGAAATTCAGATAACGCAATTCCTCCAAGTGTAAAAGTTACAGGTGCTTATGCAAATGCCTCTCTTATCAAAACAGATGCCCATGTATCCGGTTTTGATGATGCTATTGTTTTGAACGAACAAGGCTATGTGTCAGAAGGTTCTGCGATGAATTTATGCTTTGTACAAAATGGCAAACTTATAACTACAAACACTACAGATGATATTTTGGTTGGGGTTACAAGAAATACTGTTCTTGAAATAGCTAGAGATTTGGGTATAGAAACTGTTGAACGAAATGTAAATCGTTCAGAAGTTTATACTTTTGATGAAGTTTTCTGTTGTGGTACTGGTGCTCAAATTATGCCGATAGTATCTATTGACCATAGAAAAGTGGCAAATGGTGAAACCGGAGAAATTACAAGAAAAATACAAAATCTATATTACGATATTGTTCAAGGTAAGGTAGAAAGATATAAACATTGGTGTACTCCTGTTTATTAGACTTTGCTAGATAATGAATAATGTTGTGAAATAAGGTAATTAATATAAATGATAACATTTTTAGGTAAAACAGTTCAAAATTTTTTTACTTCTCTCAAATATATTTTGAAAGGAAATATGCGTTTTGAACATGTGATATCACAAGCGGCTTCTATTAGTTATGATTCATTGCCAATATCTTTAATAATATCTGTAATAACGGCCGCAGTAATCACTATTCAGGTTTCTAAACAGTTTTTGATGTCAGGTGCAGATACTTATGTTGGTGGTACTCTTGCAGTTGTAATAATTAGAGAAATAGCTCCAGCTTTTGTTGCTTTGTCTATTGGAGCAAGAGCAGGTACAGCAATTTCTGCAGAGATTGCCAATATGCAGGTTACGGAACAAGTTGACGCTATCAAGACATTGAAGGTTGATCCTATCGGGTATTATTTTGCTCCAAGAATAACGGCATCTGCTTTTACAGTTCCTATGGTTGTTATAATTGCAGAATTGGTAGGGATTCTAGGTGGAATGTTTGTTGCATATATGACAATAGGACTTCACCCTAATAGATACATAAATTCTGTGTGGCTATGGTTAAATACAAGAGATTTTTATATAAGCATATTTAAAGGTTTTTGTTTTGGAATAATAATTGCAACAGTTTGTGCCACTCAAGGGTATGAAACTAAAGGTGGTGCAAAAGATGTTGGAATCTCAACAACGCAAGCTGCAATAAAATCAACAATTTATCTTTTGATTGCTGATTTTATTATTAATTTCTTTTTTTATCTCTAGGCTTTATCTTCTTTTACAAGATTGCCATTTCGTAAATCTTGAGATTGAGTATCAACATTTGTTTTGCTTTGAAGTAGGTTTTCTTTCATTGAGTTTGTAAGGTCATTTACTTGACCTTGTACCCAATTTTGAGCTTCGCTAGCCAATGTTGAAGCTACAGCCTCTCCTAAACCTTTGCCGGCGGCTAGTCCGGCGGCTATTCCTCCAATGGCAGAGCTGCCTGTAGCCGTTCTTACTCCGGCAGCAACACCATCAGCAACCCCGTTGGCTACTATTGTTGCGGCATGTCCTGCTCCAAATCCTAAAGTACCTGCGGTTTCTGCAGCTGCCAATCCAGGAGCTGCGGCTGCAGCTCCTGAATCAACTGCTGCATTTGTGTAACCTGTTACTGCATCTCCTTGAAGTATTCCAACTTGTTTCATCATTTCATCAGTTATTTCGGTGAGTCCTTCATTTATTAATTCTGTTGCCTGATTTACAACTACAGTGCCTAAATCTTGTCCTTTTATTACAAGGTCTGTTATACCTTGAGATAGATGTTCGGACACTTTTTCTTGTGCGGCAACAGTATCATTTATTTGTGTTCCTAGGGCTTGTATCATACCACAATTGCTTTGATATTCTTGTATTAAAGCATTTACATCGTCACTTCCACCTGTAGAATCTTTTGAATTGTTTTTATCTTGTTTTACAACTACCTCTTTGCCGTCCTTATCTTTTATTACAACCTCACCTGATTTATCATCACGACTTATATTAACTCCAAGTTCAGCTAATTTTTGTTCAATTTCTTTATTTCTATCTTGTAGTTTTTGTTGTTCTTCACTAAGTGCAGTAGCTTCTTCACCTTGTGTACCTACACTAACTGCAATTTGTGTTAATTGTTGAGCATAGGTTTGTATATCCATATTACCTGATGTGACAAGTTGTTCTAATGCTTGTAAGTTAGCATTTATCAATTTCTCTTGTAGTACAGATAGAGTTTTAGTGCCGTTACCTATATGTGCTGCAGTTGTTGCACTATCAGCAGATGCTTGTGCTCCGTCATTACCACCGAGTAACATTTTTAGAAATTTCGAGGCTGCAGATTTTAATGCACCTTGTACGGATTGTTGTATTAATTGATTTGTCGCATTTATTGCTCCGTCTAAACCTTTTCCTTCTATTAGTGACGAAGTAAAAACAGAAATTCCATCTTGTGCAATTTTATCGCCAGCCGAAGTATTTGGAGCTTCTTTTTGATTAGCTCCTTTCGTTTTGATTTCATATGTTTGGTTTCCGGGTGTTGCCGAAACTCCAGCCATAGATTTTGCTCTCCGTTGTTAAGTTACATTAAGGCACAGTTATACTATGCTATTAATATAAAAACAACGGAGCCACCTATTATTTCAGTGACCCCGTTTTTTGTAATATTTCTTAATGTTTTTGTCTTTCTTAACCTTCTATAGCGGCAGCTTCTTCTTTTTTACGGAACTGCATATCGTATAATAGTTTATATTGACCATTTTCAATATTCAATAATTCTTCGTGTGTGCCAAGTTCAACCAAGTGTCCTTCGTTAATAACTGCAATTTTATCAGCATTTCTGATTGTTGATAATCTGTGAGCGATAACAAAAACAGTTTTGTTTTGCATTAGAGCATCAAGTGCTTTTTGTACTACCGCTTCTGATTTGTTATCCAATGCACTTGTTGCTTCATCAAGGATAACTATAGGACTTTTACGCACCATAGCTCTTGCAATAGCAACTCTTTGTCTTTGCCCTCCGGATAGAGATGTTCCTCGTTCACCTAATACAGTATCTAAACCGTCAGGGAGTGACTCCATAACTTCTTCTAAATGGGCTGATTTTATTGCATCATGGATATCTTGTTCTGTTGCATTAGGGTTTCCAAGAAGAATGTTTTCTCTAATTGTTCCAGTAAACAAGAAATTATCCTGAAATACGATTGAAATATGTTGTCTTAATGATTCTAACGTTATATCTCGAATATCCACATTATCAAATTTTATAGAACCTGAAAGTACATCATAAAAACGTGGTAAAAGGTTTACTAACGTAGACTTACCACCACCTGAATTTCCAACAAGAGCAATAGTTTCACCTTTGTTGACATGTAAGTTTATATTGTTTAATACAGGTCTATCTTTTTCGTATTCAAAACATACATTTTCAAAATCTATACTTGAATGTAAATCTGTCATAGTTTGTGCGTTTGGTTTATTAGTAATTGAAGGTTTTATATCAAATAATTCAAATACACGTCCAAACGAAACAAAAATACCTTGAATATTTGTTAAAGTACCGCCTAAAGTTTTCATAGGTTTGTATAATAGTAATAATGATGTTACAAACGATGCAAAACTACCAGCTGTCATTTCTTTAGATATAATTAACTGTGTTCCGTAATGAAGTACGCAAGCAATCCCGATTGATGCGATAAAATACATAATAGGTGACATCCAAGCTGAACGTTTTGTTAATGAAATACTAATATCAAACGATTTGTTGATTTGTTTGTTAAATTCTTCTTTTTGATGTTCTTGTAAAGAATATGCTGTCATAACCTTATTCCCAGAATAAGTTTCATTAAAATTAGTTGTTATGTTGCCACCTACAACCATTCCTTTGTTTGAAGTTTCTTTTACTTTTTTACGAATTAAAACCATAGGTAAGAAAGCACAACCTAAAACTAAAACTCCAACAAGAGCAAGTTTCCAAGAACTAACTAACATAACTGCAATCAAACTACCGGCACCAAATACACTTGTAACAATTGATTTGATTTGTTGAATAAAGCTTCTTGCTGCAGCATCAGGGTCTGAAAGATATCTTGTTAAGATAATTCCAGAAGAATTTTCGTCAAAGAAGCTTGAATCCATTGTTACCAATGATGCAAATAATTTAACTTTAACAGAGTTTGTAATTTTTTGACTAGTCCAATCTGTTAGGTAATCGTTTAAATATCTCATTACACCTTGAAACATAGCAAAAAGAACAACACCAAATGGTATTATAGCTGCTAAAGCTCCATAAGGAATTGTAACTTGATGTCCAAACATGTTAAATACTAAGTCTTGACAACCAATTACGTAGTCCATATAAGGTTTAAGTGCAAATGCCGTAACCCCGTCTAATAATCCTACAGGTATTGCAACTAAAACACCTAAAAAGATTCTAAATAGAAATGGTCTGACAAAAGGAAATATTCTTCCTAAAAGCCAAGTATATCTAAAAGAATTTGCGGCAGTCGTATTGTTTAACTTCATAAAGAATCCCCAATCTTATTTTATAAATTTTTTCATACGTTTATATAATTATATCGTAAAAATAATTATGGTAAAATTTTTTCGGAGGTCTTAAAAATGGATAAAAAATTAGAATATATAACATTAAGAGATGAGTTTTGTAAAAAGCTTGCACCTTGTAATTTAGATACAGAATTAAAAGCATGGGATTTTTATATAGATAGTACAGAAGAAAAGAAGAATCTTTACTTAGAAGCAGAAAATGTAACGCATAGTTTGTTTCAAAATGAAGAATTGTATAAAAAATTGTTAGAAATTAAAAAGTTTGATTTGAAAGATAAGCATTTAAACAAACAATTAAAAGACCTTGTAAAAGCTTTTGATGAAGAACTTAATGCCGGTGATTTGAAACAAAAATTAAGAGAAAAAGAAAACGAGATTGCCGCAAAGTATAATGCTTATATTCCAAAGATAGATGATAAAGAAGTTACTAGGGCAGAAATTAATAAAATTTTAGAAACCGAGAAAAATATTGAAATCAGAGAAAAAGCTTATATTTCAAAAGTTAAAGGCGGAGATATTATTGCAGAAGATTTAGTTCAGTTAATAAAACTAAGAAACGAATTTGCAAAAACTCAAGGATATGACAATTTCTTTGATTATCAATTAAAAGAAGAATATGATGTTGATGCAGATTATTTAACTAATCTTTTACATGAAGTTTATGAAAATGCGAAAGAACTTAATAAAAATTTTCAACAAGAGAATAAAGATGAATTAGCAAAAGAATATGGAATAAAACCTACAGAATTAAAAGCTCATCATTATGGATTGTTACTAGACAATAACCCTGTTAAAGATGTAAACGCAAATTTAAAAACTAAAGAGCAAGTTGTTGATATATCAAAAAATGCGTATAAAAACATGGGATTTGATATTGACAATATGAATATTACTCTAGATTTATTCCCTCGTAAAAATAAAAATACTCATGGCTTTTGCTTTGAAATTGAAGCAGGAAAAGATTCAAGGATTTTAGCAAATTTGACTAATAATGCTTTAAGCCTTGATACACTTTGTCATGAATTAGGTCATTGTGTTTATAATTTAGGAATTGATACTACATTACCTTATCTAGATAAAGGAACAACACCTGCTATGACAGAAGCTATAGCTATGATGATGGGTGATTTAGCACAACGTGAAAATATATTGAAGGGTGTAGTATCTGAAGAAACCTTGCAAAGATTTAAAAATGATTTAAAAAAATCTGAATCAAGATTTATAAACAGAAGTATTTTGATAATTGTTTTTGAAAAAGAAATGTATAAAAATCCGAATCAAAATCCTAGTAAACTTTGGCATGATTTGAAATGTTTATATACTGGAAAGAATAAAACCGAAGATATAAATAATGAATGGGCAACTATTCCTCATTATTTATCTCACCCTGCATATTATCAAAATTATTTTAGAGCGAATATAATAAAAGCTCAGATATATAAATATCTTACAAGTCAATTAGGTTTGATAACAGAAAATAAAGCTACTGCAGAGTTCTTGAATAGCAATCTTTTTAAATACGGTGAAAGTATAGAGGAAGATGATTTGATAACGCAATTTACAGGTGAATCGCTTTCAAGTAAAGCTTTGTGTGAAAGCTTAAAATAAAAATATATTAATATTTTTTTACAAAATAGACAAAAAATAAAATCTTTCATAAAATATATAATTATGGAGGAGAAGAATTATACAACAGATGCGATTAATCTAAAATCGTATGATTTGAGTGATGCTGATAAGATTATTCTTATGTACTCAAGAGATAAAGGTCTTGTTCGTGGAGTTGCAAAAGGTGTTAAAAAACCAAAAAGCAAACTTGGTGCAAGAATGGATTCTTTGATTGCAAATACTTTGATGTTTGCGAAAGGGAAAAATTTGGATAGAATTTGTCAGGCTCAATCCATAAATACATTTAAAGAATCTCGTCAAGATATTGATAAATTGATGTGTTCTTCTTATATCTCAGAAATTGTATCTAATTTTGGGGTTGAAGATGACCCTTGTTCCAAAGAAGTATATGATTTGCTTTACAAAGCTTTAGATAAAATAGCTCGTTCTGAATCTAAAAAAGATGTATTAATAGCTGTTATCAAGTTTCAACTAAAAATGATGTTGATTTCAGGATTTTCTTTAGAACTTGATTCTTGTCTATGTTGTGGCGAAAGAGTTCTCAATGAAGATATGTATTTCTCTCAAGATATGGGAGGAATTATTTGTGAAGAATGCAACAAAACTTTTAAGATAAAAACAAAAATGCATTATAAAATAAGAGATTTTTTAGAAGCTATGTTGCAGTTTGATTTTGATTATACTTGTGATTATGACCAAAAAGCTACTGAAAAAGTTTGTACCGTTTGTTTTAATCTTTTAAAGAATTATATTCAAAGTCACTCTAACAAAAAATTTAAGTCTGATAAAATTTTGCAAGAGATATTATAACATTATTTGAGTACCTAATATTATTCTATGCGAATCATTTCCAAAATCACTTTGTCTGAAGATATAGTTAAGCATAAATCTCAAGCCTTGCCCTTTTAAATAATAGTTTAATCCAACAACGTATTCTTTGATGTCTTTTTTAGAAACATCTAAATCCGGTTGAAAGAAGTCATATCTCGCTAATAATTCAACTTTTGGAGTTATTCTGTAATAAACCGTTGAATATAAACCTCTGGCATGTTTTTTTGATAGTCCTAAGTTTCCATTATATCCATCAGCATTCGCAAATTCAAAATCTGCACGAAATTTTTTGTATTGGTATCTTGCATAAGCCCCAGCAACATTATATGTGAAATTGTTATGTCCTGAACTTATACCTCCACCTATTTTTAAGTCACCATATTTTCCATTAGTTTTTCCTAGAGGTTTAAAGTTTACCCAACCCGTAAATTCAACTCCAGGAAAGAATTCTCTAAAATAAGAGTCAGAACTATATCCGCCAAAATCATATTCAATCAAGTCATATTCACCAACTACTCTAGCTCCGAATTTACGAATGTTACCAAAGTTTCTACTTATTTGAGAGTAAGATATCAAAGGGACTTGCCAATCCGGTTTTGAACCTTCTTCACCTGTATGTGTTCTTGAATTACCGAATACAATTCGATTATGTTGAGTAAGTTGATGAGAAACAAATAAATCTCCGATTAAGAATTGGAAGAAATCTAAATCTTTGCGAGGTGTATATCTCGTTGAAATATTAAATGAAGTTTTGCCATTTTTTAAATATCCTCTAAAATGGTTTTCAATATTGTTTTGAGTATAGTCAGTGTGAGTAACTCCTCCTTGTATCATGCTAATAGGCAAAGAACCTTTATAAAAGAAGCCTGTATGAAAACTATCCAAAGGTCCTTTTTCAAAATATCTGGTAGTTGCAGTGTCTAATAAATAAACAGGTCGTTTATGGTTTATACATTCTTCATCAGAAGGTAATGTGCTTGTTATGGATTCTTTTAGTCTAAATCCGTAACTATCATATTCTGTTTTTGATTTTTGAATTTCTTCAATTTTTGATTTATGCACATCAAATGGAGCATCATCAATTAAAAAAATATTGTCTTTTTCTATTTCTTCAGAAAAGGCAAATGATGCAAAAAACACATAAATTAATGCTAATAATAATATTTTTCTCAAGGATTTAATTATATCATATCGCATTGTAATATCAAAATTTTAATATTAATAAAAAACGAAAACTTATTAACATATTAATAAAATAAAGGGATATACTTGTATTGGAATTAAGAATTTTATAATAATATGGAGAGATTTGTATGGAAACAAATAATATTGCATTATTCTATATGGATTTATGCCAAGATGCGTATGAAGAACTAAATGTTATTGATAGTATTTTATATGCGATACAAGAAGCATGTTTGAATTTAGAAATGAAATCAGAATATTACAATACTAAAGAGCCTTCAACTCTGAAAATTAGCGAGGAAAGGAATCGTTATATTCATTTAGCTTCAATTGCTCGTGAAAGAATAAAAAAGATAGAAATATTGAATTCGCAAATGGAAAATAAAGCTATTTTGTCAGCTAAATAGCTAGCTCAAAATAGCTTTATCGAATTTTGATTTATAAAAATCTATGTTTAAGTTTAATCGTTTTGCGATATCAAATAATAGAAGAATTAACTCTCTATCAGAGGTTCTATTCATTGATTCTATTAGTTGATTAAACTTCATAACCATTTTTGAATAAAATATGTTTTGTGATTCTGATAAATCAGGTTGTATTTCTAATTTTTGAATTGCGTCTAACAATTCAAGAGTTACATCTGCTTGTTGATATTCCATACTATAAACTAAGCGGTTAATGCTTTGAACAATTTTCTTAGCAAAGAATTTGTCAGTTTCAGTTTTATCAATTTTGATGCCTAGTCGCTTAGCTTCAAAATTAATATCAGCAGCTAATTGAAGTATATCAGCATCAATATAACCGTTTGTGTTTACAAACAATTCGTTAAATTCGCGTCCTAATGTGTATTGAGCAGATATTTTAAATTCTTCAGGAACATCTAAGCCCAATGCTTGCAAGTGGAATATCGAATTTTTACCATCTTCATATATTTCTTCATAATTACGAGCAAATGCTGATAATTTATCTTTTAATAAAATTTGAAGAATTTTTCTTCTTTCTTCTATAAATATATCTTTAAGAGTGAAATAATCTTTTCCAAAATAACCGTCAATACCTCTGATTATTTCAGTTAACGGATACATCATAAATGTTCTTGTAAGGTTTTTTTCAATAGTTTCATAATCTTCAGAATAATCTCTCAATGCACATTGGAAATCTCCACCTGAGAATTGAACCATCGCAAACATAATATCAGAATGTTCCATTGTGATTTTAGAATGAACTTCAACGTGACCTACAACAAGTTGAGAATCACCATTCTTGATACGTTTATAAGATTTTTTGTTGATAGTATAACAATAAACTTCTTCTTCATCACCAACCTCTTGGTATAAAGAAGATATTGCCCATAAACTTACGATTTGTTTTAATGTTACAACTGAAGGTTTTACGTATTTTGTATAGATTTCTTTACCGTTACCCATTTCTTTGTAGTTACTTTGAGCTTTTGATAATATATCTAAATACGGTGTTTCTAAATCTTTATTTGTAAAGTTTTTAGCTAATTGAATAACCCTTGCTGCATATTTCATTATTTGAGTTGTTTCAATACCGGAAATGTCAGAGAAGAACCAACCGCAACTTGTGTACATTAACATTGCGTGACGTTGCATTTCCAATAATTCCATAGCCCTTATTTTAGAAGTGTCATCAAGTCCTTCTATAAAATATTTAGCTTGGAAGTTTTTAACACTTAGAGCAGACCTATCTAAAATTACGTCAATGTAATTCATTCTTGCTTCTAAGAAATCCTTGAAATATTTTTTACCGAATTTTTGACATAATGGAATAATCTGATCTCTCAAATAATCCATAGCATCTCTTAGAGGTCTACGCCATTTTTGGTTCCAACCAGGGTGTCCACCTGTAGAACAACCGCAATCATCACACCAACGACCAACTCCATGGAAACAACTCCAAGATGAAACATCTTTTATATCTACTTCCCAATCACTTGCATATTTATCAAGGTATTCAGCATAATTGGTAATTGTAAATCCCGCTTCTTTTGCTTTTGAAGATAAAACATAAGCTAATGCCATATCCCCAAATTTTGTATGGTGTCCGTAACTTTCACCATCTGTTGCTATATTTATTAATTGAGGATAGTTTCTATCATAAGATATACCATCTTTTAAACGTCTTACAAACTTATTACCATCAGTTAGGAGTTCATCAAACGCAACAGATTTTGAAATAGCTCCATCATAAAAGAATAAATCAATATATTTATCAGGATTAGATTTTAGATAATATCTATATGAGCGAGCAGGGTCAATATTGCCCCAGCTAACATCTTGCCAGTTTGGTTCACCTTTTTTTCTAATACTTTTAGCCTGAAATGGTGAAAGTATTGTGAACTTAATACCATGCTCTACTAAAACTCTTAAAGTGTCATCATCAACGGCAGTTTCTGCAAGCCACATACCTTCAGGTTTTCTTCCAAATCTATATTCAAAATCTTTAATCCCCCACACGACTTGAGTTTGTTTATCAAGCTCGTTTGCTAATGGCATAATAATATGGTTATAAACTTGAGCGATATCATTACCATGCCCACCATGAAGTTCTATAC
>CAKUVB010000006.1 GCA_934693215.1 uncultured Candidatus Melainabacteria bacterium | reverse complement strand
AACTCGAGAAATTATATCCATTAACTTTTTAGCCGGTAAAGTTATAATACCTTCTTCTTCTACTTGAGCATCAATTTCTGTTATTATAGACAAATCAAAATCTGTAGCAGAAAGAATAAGTTTATTAGGAGCAACTGCCTTTATACAAATATTAGCTAATACAGGCTGTAAACCTTTTATTACAGTTGCACGTTCTACTATTTTTACTCCATTATACATATTTTCTTTTTCTGCAAGAAATTTCATTGTTATTCCCCTATAAATGTTTCTCTTGTCTATATTATAGAACAAACAAATTTAATACATATTTTTTTTCTAAAAGTTTTTTACATTAATTATATATTAATATATATATATATAAATATATAAATTAATAGTAATAATAAGGGCTCATTATTTGTAGAAAACTCTAAAAAACATGCCTGAAACCTAATAATATCAACAAAAAATTTTTTACATAAATTGTAGAATATCTGTAGAAAACATTGTAGAAAATTATTCAAAAATGTAGAAAACTTTTTTAATAAAAAAAATAATGTAGAAAACTCTGAGTTTTCTACAATTTATCTACATAGTTTTCTACAATTTGTTTTTTCAAATAATTTTTACTCTATTATTCACTAAATTTTTTATTTATACTATAATACCAATATAAATAGAAGGAGAAAAGCATGACAGAAGTATCTAAAATATTAAGTTACGTACCAACAGTTATTGAAGCATCTTCAAGAGGCGAACGTTCTTTTGATATTTTTTCTAGATTATTAAGAGAAAGAATTATATTTTTAGGTACAGAAATAAATGATGAAGTTGCAAATTCTATTGTAGCTCAGCTTTTGCTTTTAGATAGTGAAAATCCTGAAAAAGATATTATGTTATATATTAACAGTCCTGGTGGTGTTATAACAGCAGGTATGGCTATATATGATACAATGAATTTAATTAAAGCCGATGTATCTACAATTTGTCTTGGTGAAGCAGCAAGTATGGGTTCTTTCTTGTTATCATCAGGTGCAAAAGGTAAAAGATTAGCTTTACCTAGTGCAAGAATTATGATTCACCAACCTTTAGGTGGTGCTCAAGGTCAAGCTACTGATATTGAAATTGAAGCTAAAGAAATTTTGAGAATGAAAAAAGAATTAACAACTATATTAGCTGAAAATTCAGGACAAGATTTAGAAAAAGTTCAAAAAGATTGTGAACGTGATTATTATATGTCTGCTGCTCAAGCCGTTGAATATGGTTTGATTGATAAAGTAATTACTGCGGAAAGATAGAAAAATATAAAAATTTAGTTAAAAAAACCCGCAAAAAATTTTTTTTTCGGGTTTTTAAGTTTGTACAATGGGTGGTGTAATCAGTAAAGTAAATAGAATATTAAACGCAAAATCTACTGGTATATTCATGTTTGGTCTTACCGGTACTTACAAAATTTTTACTGATTATAAACGTGCCCCAGAGAGCGAAAAGAAAAATGTATTACTGAAAGACACCTTTATTTTAGCTGGTTCAGCTACAGGCTTAGCAGCTTATTCCGTAGGAAGAAATAACTTTATATCATCACCATTAAGAAAGAATAGTAGCAAATTTATAGACAAAGGAATTGAAAAATTTAAAAAAACTCGTGTTTGGCATGCCCTGAATACGTCTATTGGAAAAGTGATAGAAAAACCTCTCGAACTTATAGCGAAGCATTCTTATAATATTGCTAAAGATTGCCTTGATAATACACTTTTAGTAGCATCAGGTATAATGGGTGCTTTAGGTATGGATTATTTGATTCAGGTTGGACACTCACATAGAAATATTATGGAGGAAAAAACAGAGCAAGAAAAAGAAAAAGTAAAAGAAACTCCTACAAATATTGTTGAAGATAAAATGATGCACACCCCTGTTGCAAAAATCAAAAAAAGTCATAATATTTTGAAACATAAGAAGAAAACAGAAGATACAGAGATTACACAAACACCGGCAAACACTTATGTTGACCCTGTTACCAAGTTAAAATCTAAGTTCAAAGATAATGTTGTTTCTCAAGATATCAATAATATTGTTAATGAGGATACAAAGAATAATATTATTTCAAACATCACCAACATGCCTGAGATGAAAGTATTTACTAATACGATGATAGGGTTGCAAAGTTTACGTATTACTGAAGAAAAAACATTTAAAGACAAACTTAGACGAACAACGAGCAGTCTTTTAAAAGGTACACTTGTTCCAATGTTTTTCTTATCTTTAACATCTAATATAACAAAAGGTTTGAGAAGTATTTATCGTGTGCCGATAGTATTTACATCACTTGTTGCAGGTACAATGATAACAAACAAAAAAATTGATAAAAAGATGTCAAAAATAAATGGGTAATATAAAAATAATATAAATTAAATTAATTATTTTTACTTATTCATAAATTTTAAAATTTCATCAATCGCTTGTTCAAGAGAATATTGTATTTTGTATCCAACTTCTTTTGTTAATCTTGTATTATCACCAACAATAATTGGCGGTTGGGTTGTTTCTTCTTGTTTTATTACAAGATATTCTTCTTTTCCAAGCTTGCGTGCAATAAATCTGGAATAATCTTCTAACGAAATACCATTGCCCGTACACATATTAACAGTTCCCTCTACATTACTGTTTAGGAATGCAGCAAAACCTCCTGCAATATCTTTTGTGTACATATAATCTTTTATTAAACGTCCACAGTTAATAGTCACTGTTTCGTTATTGCTAAGAGTTTTAATTAGATGTGCAGTCAATCGTTTTTCATTTTCGCCATGACCATATACATAAAATATTCTTCCGTATCCAAACGAGATATCATTTATTTTGCAGTATTCTTCAGCCATTCTATGTAGAGCATCTTTGCATACTGCATACAAGGTTTGTGGATTTGTTGGGTCAGTTTCTTTTAGTGGTTCATCTTTAAATAAATATTCAAAACAAGTACCAACAAATACAGCACGTTTTCCGCCATTTGCTTTAAAGTGTTTCAATAAATTCAATCCAGCTTTAACGAATTCTAAATTGATATCAGATACCAAATAATTGCCTGTTGTTGCCCATGCAAAATTTAAAAGATGTGTTGGTTTAACCTGTTCAACGGCTTGTTTTACCGAATCGTTATCAAACAGGTTACATTTTATCCAATTAACACCATTATCCGGGTTGTTGTCGTCAATAGTTAGTGCAGATATTTCATATCCCATATCTTGTAATGGTTTTATAACTTCTTTTCCAACAAGCCCTGTAACACCTGTTAACAAAACTCTTTTATTTGTTTCCATATTTATTTCTCCAACAAGCATTTTCCATTAATCGTTTTATTTTTTCATCTGAATTTTCATAAAATTTGATTTGTTTATCAGTAATAATGTAGTTTTTGAATTCAGAATACCAAGTTCCTGATTTATCAAAATTTTCTTTTTCATAAATATTACCATCTCGTCCAACTACACATATACCTAAACCTTTGTTTTTAAATTTTTTAGATAGATGTTGTTCAATTACATAGGCATCAAATTTTGTTTTGCAAAATTTTTCTTTCTTGTAAAAATCTAAATATTGTTTTCTATTGACTAAAAAGGTTGAACTTCTAACTCTATAGTTAGGGTATTTTTCACTGTTTATAAAATCACTGATTTGATAAATTCTAATTGCTAAGGATTTTAGTCTGTAATAAAGGTTTTTAGTTTTGCATTTACTTTTTAATTTTTCTTTTTCATATCTAAAACGACCTTCTTTTTTACCCCAACAACCACAAACACCAACAAGAGAGTGTTCAGGTATAGGTTTCATAAGTTTTTGTAACCAATTATCACAAACAATTTCGCAAGAGGTTACAAGACAAAGAATATAATCAGAATCTATTTGTTCTGCGACTCTTTTGTATGCAGCAAAATCAAATCCATCATCAGGTAAATCAATAATTTGTGCATTATGTTTTTGAGCTAAAATTTGCAACTCTTTGTATTGTTCAGGTAGGGTTTCCCAACCTTTTGCGGCAATATAAATGTTGTGTTTAAATCCTGCAGAAAATTTTTCATAAGATTCAAAGAATTTTTTTGGAGCATCAATTCCCCAATCAATGCCTCGTGCAAGATAAATTATACTTACAGTTAAGTATTCCGGTTCAATTTTTCCCCAAGTATTTAACTGTAAATTTCTTTTAATGTCTAAAGAAAAAGAATTAAATAATCTGATTTGTTTATCTTCTATAATATAGTTTTGTTTAGAAGTTCTATATGTTCCGCTTTCTGGAAATTCTGATTTAAGATAAGCTTTTCCATCTTTACCTACTACACAAAAATCATATCCACGTTTTTGAATATATTTGCTTATACAATTGTTTCCGTTTTCTATTTTGTATGCTTGATATTTATCTGTTGGAAATTTATTTTTAAGATTTTTTTCAAAGTAATCAATATAAAGTTGTTTATTAATAAAGAATGCATTCGTTCTAATTGTAGGGAATGGAAATTTTTGTTTATTTTTTAAATTAAAGAAATCTATTAATCTATATTTGTTTTTATTAAAGTGATATTTTAAATTTTTTGTTTTAGTTTTTTGTTTTAAACAATTGTTATAATAATCATAAAATTTTAAACATAATTCCCAGTTACCACTATAACCAATTTGTTCCATTTGAGGATATGTTTGTTTTGTATCAACAACTTTTTTTATCCAATCGTCACACATTATTTTTGAATGTGTGTTTAAACAAATAATATATTTACTATCTGTGTTTTTAGCACCAACGTAGTATGCATAAAAATCTTGTCCAATATTTGGGGTGTCAATAATTTGAGCATTAAATTTGTTTGCATAATCTTGTATTATTTTGAGTTCTTCAGGTTTATCTGTATAATCTCTTGTTATAATTACAAGTTTATGTGGATAACCGGAATTATACTGTTGATATGATTCAAAAAAAGTTTGAATAGTTTTTATATCAATTCCTGCCCAAGCAATATATAGTACAGTGATATCAAGTTTAGATAAGCTTGTAGTTTCTATCTCGTTCATTAATAATTGGCTCTCCTAAATCTTTCCATTTTATTCCAATTTTTGAATCATCAAATCTTATACCATCATAACACTCTTGATGAAAAAATTCACCTAATTGATAATAAATAATTGTATTATCAACCAGAGTTTGAAATCCATGTGCAAACATTGGTGGAATATAAATCATTTGGTTATTATTTTCTGATAATTCAAACCCTTGCCATTTGAGATATGTTGGAGAGTCTTTTCTTATATCAACAATCACATCAAAGCATTTTCCTTTTAAGCAAGATACAATTTTAGGTTCAAGATATGGGGCTTTTTGATAATGCATACCTCTTATTGTGTTCTTTTTATAATTCTTAGAAATATTACACTGGCAAATGTCAAAATCTATTCCATATTCTTTGAGTTCATTTTTACAGAATTGTCTTGAAAAAGTTCCACGTTCATCTTTGAATTCTTCCAATTCGATTATATATGCATCTTGTAGTTTTGTTTGTATAATTTTCATTGAATAATATTTTCTTTGTATTCATTTCTGTCTAAAAAAGGAAACATATCTTCTAAAGATGGCGAGACCATAGTTCCATCATCAAGTTTTCTAGCAGATAATTTTGGTGCAAAACCATATTCTTTTTCAACCATAACTTCACATATTATTGCTTCATTTGATTCAAGAATTTCTTTAATCTCTTTTTCCATCGTGTTAGGGTTTTCAATTCTTTTTGTTCTAAATCCAAAAACTTTACCTAATTCTACAAAATCAGGAACACTTACTCCACTATCCATGCCTGAACCTGTCATATGTCCATTGAAGAAATTACGTTGAGTTTGTCTGATAGAAGAATAACCTGAGTTATTGATAATAAATAGTTTTATAGGTAATTTGTTAAACGCAATGGTTTGTAATTCTTGAATATTCATCATTATAGAACCATCACCTTCAAGACATACAATAGAGCGGTTTTGTTGATTATCTTTGTTGTTATAATATGCACCAATAACAGCCGGCAAAGCATATCCCATTGATGCATTACCGGAATTTAAGATAAATCGTTGACCTTTTTTTACTACTGCGTTTTGGAAAGTACAAACACAAGCTGAACCATTTGCCATAACAAAAATATCATTTTCTTTTAGGCAATCAGTCAAACAATGTGTAAAATGATAAGGTTCTATAACCTCTTTTTGTTCTTGTTCTATTTTAGAATATTTATTTTGTAGTTTTTTACAGAAATTTAACCAAGCAGAAAAATTTTCTGTATTTTCAAAATCTGTACTTTGGTTTAATAATTCAGGTATTATATTTTTTAAATCAGCACAAATAGCAAAATCAGGTTTGATTGTTGGTTTATCAAGTTCTGCTTTATCAATATCAACAATTATTCTGAATGAATTTTTAGCAAAATTTTCATAGTTATAACTTGCTTGTCTAATATTATTTCTTGTTCCTAAACATAAAACAACATCAGCATTTTGTAGTGCAAAATTACCTGCTCTTTGTCCGATTGTTCCGATTCTACCAACATAATAAGGGTTTGAATCTTCCATTAAATCAAATCCGTTGAATGTTGTAACAACAGGAAGTTTTAATTGTTCAATAAGTTGTTTGAAATTGTTTATTTGATTAGACAATCTAATACCATGTCCGGCAATAATTAATGGACGTTTAGCATTTTTTAGATGCGATAAAATTTCTTTGCAATCTTGAATATTTTTTTCGGTGTTAATAGATTGATAATTTTGCTCTGTGAATTCTATTAGGTCATTTTCTTCAATAATTGCACCTTGAACATTCATTGGAATATCAAGCCATACAGGACCTTTACGCCCAGAAGTAGCTTCATATATTGCTTTATCAATATAGTATTTTATTTTATTTGGTTCAGTAACCATTTGAGCAAATTTTGTTAAAGGTTTTACAACAGAAATAATATCAACTTCTTGATCTCCAAGTTGTCTTAATGGGATATCAGGACAAGATGCCATAGTCGTAGTATATTTAACCTGACCTGATATATACAAAACAGGAACAGAATCTGTCCATTGTCCAAAAACACCGTTTAAACAGTTCAATCCACCAGGGCCGGTTGTAACATTAACTACAGCCAAATCCTGATTTACTCTTGCATAACCTTCTGCAGCAATAGAACAAGCTTGTTCGTGATGATTTGCAGTGTATGGAATAATTCTTCCAAGACTATCGTTCAAGTGCATTGCACCGCCACCTGATACCATGAAAAAATGTTTTACTCCATGTTCTTTTAATCTTTTAGCTACATAGTCTGATAGTTTAATTTTAGACATTCTTTTAATTCCTCTGTATTTTTGACAATAATATCAGCATTTTCTATTAGAGGGGTTTTGTTCTCTCCATATCCCCATAAAACACCAATACCTTTGATTCCAGTTTGTTTTGCAGCAATTACATCAGACGATGCGTCACCAATCATAACAGTTTCTTCTTTTTTTAGATTGTATTTATTTAAAATATCTTCAATCATTTCAGCTTTAGTAATATGTTTGCCAAATTTGTCTATGGTGTAAATATCTTCAAACATATCCATTTTGAACTGTTTTTCAATTCTGCGGGTTGGTTTTTCCGGTTTAAAGGTTGCAATAAATAATCTTTTTCCATCTTTTTTAGCTTGTCTTAAAAATTCTTCAATACCGGAATAGTATTCACTAATATCATTTTCGTCATAGTCATAAATTTCTCTAAAATTTGCCATGACTTGTTGCATATCATTTTCTGGAATTTCAGGAGCAATAAGCTTGATAATTTCTTTAAGCGGTGGGCCTATTACATTTGGTGTAAGTCTTGATTTATCAATTTTGTAGTTAGCTTTTGCAAAAGCTTTTTCAAAACAGAGCAAAACTTCGTTTGAAGAATTTATTATTGTTCCATCTAAATCAAAAATATAGTTAAGCATAAACTCCACCAGCTTCTTCGATAAGTTTTTTATAACGAGCTTCTAACATAGTAAGTCTTTGTGCGTCTTCTTCAAAAATCATTTTATAGAATTCACGTTTATTTCTTAGCCACATTAGTTCAAAACCAACAGCTTTCAAAATACCTTTATCAGCATTAGGGTCATTTATTGCTTTTTGAGCATCAAATATAATTTTTCTTGTTTCAAATCTTGTTAAAGATTTTTCAGGTAATTTTTTAAAGAAAGGTAGAGAATGAGCAGATACACCGCCACCTATCACTAATTCTTTTTTGTTATTAAGCATTTTTGTTGCGAGTGTGTTTGCAATATTAAATATTTCGTCTGTGTTAATATCTTCTCTAGTTAATCCCATTGAACCGGTCATATCTACACGACCAAGTACAATACCAGCTAAATCTTTGAAATCAGGGGAAGAAATCATATCATTAACATTGTTGAAACCAGTTATTGTTTCAATATTTATCAAGAATTTGATATTTTCTCTTTCTTCTTCAGGGAAAACGAATTTAGTAGCTTTAACATATTTCTTCATTGCATACGGTGTTTCAATCATTGGAGCAATAATTGCGTTAACTCCGATTGTTCTAGCATCAAACATATCTTTTATAGCTTCACACCCACCGATTTTGATAGACAAATCAAGTCCGGCTCTTGTTGTAACTTCTTTTAATCTTAACGCTTCTTCAAGTCTTGTTCCCTCTGCTTCAAATTCAGCTTTTACTGCTAGAACGTGATGATTTTCTTTCAAGTCGATTAATGTATCAACCATTTTCTTTTCTAATAAATTCATATATTCCCCTTATGCAAGTTTTATTATACTATATTCTTGTTTATATTTATAAAGTTTTTTTAATCCTTCTTTTATATCTGTAAATATTAAATCCGGAAAATATTTTTTTAACCTTTTATTTGAACCGGTGTATTCATTGTTCATTATAGGATTTTTGATTGTTATTTGTACAGGTTTTTCACCAAAAGTATTAACGATTTGAGCAATTTCCATCAAACTTATACTTTCATCAGGTGTGATGTTGATAATATTTTTGTCAGGTTGAATGTTCATAAAATGTTCAACAATTCTTTCCATATCTTCTACAAAAAGATAATCAAATATTACATTTTGATTGATTTCTATATCTTTATTTTTTATTACACAATCAATTGCATAGCTTGGAAATCTGTTTTCTTTTTCACCATATCCATAGCAAGCAAAAATATTTAGACAAACAACATCATTTCGATTTTCTATTTTTTGAGCAATCATCATTTTAGATTTGCCGTACAAATCTTTTGGTATAGTTTTGCCAATTTCGGTTTCTTTAATTTTATTGAGTGGCCGGGATTTGTCATACATCGCTCCAGAACCAAATAGAATAATTCTGGTATCGTGATTTTTGTATTTTAATAGATTATCAACCATTGCAAGATTATCTTCTATTGTTGTATCTTTATCATCAATACCTCTAGCACCACCAGTTGAACCACAATGAATAATAAAATCTATATTGTTTTGTGAAAAATATTTTTCTACGGCATTGGAATCTATCAAATCAAGTTCAAAACTTCTTGGAGTAAATAATTGGTATTTGTTTTCAAGGAATTTTTTTAAGTTTTTGCCAATAAAACCACCTGACCCTGTTAATAAAACTGTATTTATATTTTTATTCATTGCAAAAACTCCTGAAATATTTCTAATTTTATCATAAAATTACAAAAAGGTCATTTGGATTAAGAGTGTTAAAAAATATGATATTAACCAAAATATCCAAATCAGTTGGTGGCTAACTATTCGACTTCATTTATGTTATAATCAATATTATTTTAAATTAATGAGGATTTTTTATGAGAGAGTTGTATACAAAAGATAGTATTGAAGCATTTATTCTAACTTATAACAGAAAAGATATGTTAAAGGAATCAATAATTAGTATTCTTAATCAATCAATAGGCAGAGTAGATATTACGATTATGGATAATTGTAGTACAGATGGTACAGAAGATATGGTTCGAGAAATGATGCAAGAGTATCCGAATTTGCATTATTATAGACAAGACCATAATGTTAAGCAGATAGAGAATTTTAAAACAGCGGTTGATATTGCAAAGAAGGATTTTGCGATATTGTTTCATGATGATGATATTTTACACCCTGATTATTTTAAGTTTGCAATAGAAGCAATAAATAAATTCCCAAATACTGCTATTGTTTCAAGTTGTTATCAAGAATGGTCAAATCCTACAAATGATAATTGGGCAAAAGCATCACAAAGATTTGATTATTGTGTAGATAAAAAAATGTTTGTGAATTATTTGTATAGAATGCAACGTTATGGGTATTCAAATACAATATACAAAGTGCAAAATTTGAAAGACCATATATATGATATGGAATATTATGCACAATTTGGAAAAATTGGTGATAAGCCACTTGTTGCAAATACAATGAAAGATGATGATGGTGCAGTAATATTTAGAAGTAAAAAACTTTTAAGATATCGTGTTCATGCAGGACAAGACACACAAACATCTGGCCCATATTATGATAATATTATTGCTTATAGTAAATTTGCAAAACAGTATATGCAGGATTGTTGGTATTCAAAATTTATGTTTAATATTATCAATTATAAACAGTTGCGTATTGCATATTTTTGGGGCAGAGATTTTACACTTTCGTTGGAAGAATTTATACAAAAAGCAATTGATGAAGGTGCAGGTTGTGAATGGACAAGATTGTGTATTCTTCCTGTAGTTGGAAAGATTTTTGTAGAGATAGCTCATATTTTGAGAAAATTCTTCAAAACAAGATATAAAAGAATTTTTAAATTCTAGAGTGATGTGGTTAGGGCTGAATAAGTCTTAATATAAATTTATTTTAATAATCGACATTGACAGATTTTACGTCATTCAGAGTCGTGGGCGATGAATCTCAAGCAAGGTGGTTTGGTAGAGGTATTTCGCTATCACTCAATATGACGGAATAACGAAGATTGTGTTATGGATTGCTTCAAAGTCATAGATTTTTCGCAATGACGGATTCTATGCAATGACAGGTTTTTATGTCATTACGAGAGATAACTAAAAAATCACTAAATAGTCTAAAATTCTACCTATATAGTAGATTTATATTGCAGTGCTTGTGATATATGAAGTTCAGTAATATTTTCGGAACAATCCAAATCAGCAATAGTACGTGCAAGCTTAAGAATACGGTTATACTTTCTACCTGATAAGCCGTATTTTTGTGTGGCAAATTTTAGTATTTCAGCACATTTATCTGATAGTACACAATATTTTTTGATAAGTTTAGTTGTAAGTTCTGAATTGGTTAATATTCCATCATTTTGATATCGTTGAGCTTGAATTTTTCTAGCTCTTATAATTCGTTCTCTAATTTTAGTTGAGGGTTCGCTTTCTTGTTTTTGGACAAGTTCTTCGGTTGTTAATCTTGGAACATTAATTACTAAATCAATTCTATCCAGTAATGGCCCAGATAATCTGGATTGATATCTTTGAATTTGAGTATCAGAACAGGTGCATTGTTTTTCTTTATCACCTAAAAATCCACATGGACAAGGATTCATAGCTCCTACTAACATAAATTTTGCTGGATATTTGATAGACATTTTTGTTCTAGAGATAACGATTTCTCCGTCCTCTAATGGTTGTCTAAGTGTTTCTAAAACATTTCTAGGGAATTCAACCATTTCATCTAAAAATAAAACACCTCTATGAGCAAGTGTGATTTCACCAGGTTTTGGATTTATTCCACCACCTATAATACCGTTTGCAGATGCAGTATGGTGAACTGTTCTAAAAGGACGTTTGTTCATTAGTGGTTTGTCAGGAGATAAAAGACCTGCAATACTATAAATTTTAGTTAATTCAAAAGCTTCAGAGAGTTCTAATGGTGGTAATATTGACGGAATACATTTTGCCATAAGTGTTTTACCAGATCCCGGAGAGCCTGTCATTAAAAGATTATGCCCACCAGCGGCAGCTATTTCTAGAGCTTTTTTAGTTTTTTCTTGCCCTTTTACATCTTTGAAGTCATAAATATAATCATCTTCTTGTGAGTCAAGATATTCTTGAACATTAACTTTTGTTGGTGGAATAGGAGAATCTGTAAAATGTGAAACGATATCTCTCAAATGGTTAATTCCAATAATATTTCCACCACCTGTTAGAGCGGCTTCTTTAGCATTTTCTTGTGGCACAAAAATGGTTTCAATATTCTTGGATTCAAGTTCTGAAACTAAAGGTAGAATTCCATTGACCCCTCTTAGCGAACCGTCTAGTGATAATTCACCAATGAATGCACAATTTTTAATATTTTCAGTTTCAATAAGTCCTTCTTCAAGGAGAATTCCTACGGCCATAGGAAGGTCAAAATATGTGCCTTCTTTTTTGATATCTGCTGGAGCAAGATTTATAACAACACGTCCTCTTGGGAACGTAAAACCTGAATTTTTTATCGCAGAGCGAATACGTTCTTTTGCCTCAGAAACTGCGTTGTCAGGAAGTCCTACAATACTGATGTTAGGTAATGAATTAATAACATCAATTTCTGCTTCGACAATTCGGGCATCTATTCCAACTGTTGTTGCTGTAATACATTTGCAAACCATAATTCTAATTATAAATATAACTATGCAATTACGTCAAATTTTATTCCAGCTTTGGTTAAATTGTTTTCAAACAAATCTTTAGTACAAGAATTGATATTAACAATAGTTCCTTTATCTGTGAATTTAGGTTTGTTGTTTTGTTGCAAGTTTCCATCAAGATTTATCCCATAACGACCTGCCATATAACCAACATTTATTAAATCTTGTGAAGTTGGTTTTTGTCCATTTGTTTTTATAGAATTTGTTTGTACTAAATAATCACATCTTTGTATCATAATTAAATTATAGTTATAATCATACAAAAACGTCAAATATTATTTAGTGTATTTTACAAATTTTTGTATATTAGTATTAAATTTAGCTAAATAACATATTACTATCAATAACGATAGTGTTTTTGATGAATGAATGAGCCATTAATAATAGATATGGATTCATTTCGTATGTAGAAGAAAGGCTTACTTTTGCTTGTTGTTGAGGTTCGATATATCCTTCTGTTTGTTCAAATTCTTCTACATTAATATTAGATTGCATAGTTCTATTTTTTGTTTCTTCGTTTAATCTTTTTAGCAAATCGTCTTTTGGGAATTTTTCTGAACATTGGATACTCATATCTACTGAGTTTGAAGTCATAAGAGTTAAAATAGCATTAACATTTCCATAATTGCGGGTTTGAATCCAAACTTTTAATACAGATAAGAAATCTTGTTCACCGGCTTTTGTTTCTATAGACAAATCAAATCCAACTCCTTGCTGAAGTGGATACCAAGGAAGATATAATTCTATAATATTTTTCAAAACTTTTGATGGAGTAGAGGTTTCAGTCGCTGCCATACTTGCAGAAATCATTTTGAGTGTGTCATTTATTTGTGAATTATCAATACCATGTTTAGATGCGTTTGCCATTGCAAGTACAAGTTTAGCCTTAGCACCTTTGCTGTTTGTTTTGAGTGTATTTGATAAATCGTTTAGGTTAATTAATCCTGTAAAGAATAATTCTGCAGCATCACCACTTAACCTTTGTCGCATTTGAGTAATGGTAGGCTCTGCAGGTTGTTGAACATTTTGCATAACATTCATTGCAGCTTGAGTTTCTTGACTAATTTCCTCTTTTGGAGGTGGTGGCAAGTGTTTATGGTGATGATGATGTCTATGTACCTCTGAGCTAATAGATGTGTTTGGTGGTGGTTGCAATGGTTGAGGACGTAACATTTCATAACGCATATACTCTTGCAACCCGATATCTGGCTTGAATCCAGGTAAATCAGGTTTTACGTCAACATGTTCAGGGTGTTGATGATGTGGTGGTGCAATTGGTTTATGCGGAGGTAATGGACGTGGCATCGGTTCAGGTCTAATACCCTCGTTCATCGGAGGTCTAGGTTGAGGCATAGGCTCAGGTCTAATACCCTCGTTCATCGGAGGTTTAGGTTGTGGCATAGGCTCAGGTCTAATACCCTCGTTCATCGGAGGTTTAGGTTGTGGCATAGGCTCAGGTCTGATACCCTCGTTCATTGGAGGTCTAGGTTGAGGCATTGGCTCAGGTTTAATACCCTCGTTCATCGGAGGTCTAGGTTGAGGCATCGGCTCAGGTCTAATACCCTCGTTCATCGGAGGTCTAGGTTGAGGCATCGGTTCAGGTCTAATACCCTCGTTCATTGGAGGCCTAGGTTGTGGCATCGGCTCAGGTCTGATACCCTCGTTCATTGGAGGCCTAGGTTGAGGCATTGGTTCAGGTCTAATACCCTCGTTCATCGGAGGTCTAGGTTGAGGCATTGGCTCAGGTCTGATACCCTCGTTCATCGGAGGTCTAGGTTGAGGCATCGGTTCAGGTCTGATACCTTCGTTCATTGGAGGTCTAGGTTGAGGCATTGGCTCAGGTTTAATACCCTCGTTCATCGGAGGTCTAGGTTGAGGCATTGGCTCAGGTCTAATACCCTCGTTCATCGGAGGTTTGGGTGGCATATTAGGTTTGTTTTCAGCTATATTAACTCCATGATTCCTGTTAGGTTGCCATAATTCATTATTTTCATATTGACGTAACATGTCATCAGGATTATACATTGGTCTAATCTCAGGTTTTGGATTAGGTTGTACTGGCATGTTTGGTCTTTGTTGTGGAATATTTGGTCTGTTTTCCACGTTTGGTCTTGTTTGTGGAATGTCAGGCTTTACCTCTTGATTTACGTTTGGTTTTTGTTGTGGAACGTCAGGCTTTACCTCTTGATTTACATTCGGTCTTTGGGGTGTTTGAGATTCTTCGGCATTCGCCTCTGAATGACGTGGAGGGTCAGGCATGTTTGTTTTGTTGTCCACGTTTGGTTTCGGTTGCATAGGTTTATTAGATTCTGAATCAAGTTCAGAATGACGTGGAGGTTGTGGTGTGTCTGGTTTGTTGTCCACGTTTGGTCTTGTTTGTGGAACGTTAGGTTTTACTTCCTGATTTACGTTTGGTCTTGTTTGTGGAACGTTAGGTTTTACTTCCTGATTTACGTTTGGTCTTGTTTGCGGAACGTTAGGTTTTACCTCTTGATTTACGTTTGGTCTTGTTTGTGGAACGTTAGGCTTGACCTCTTGGTTTACATTTGGTCTTTGTTGAGGAGTTTGAGATTCTTCGCCTGTTGGCTCTGAATGACGAGGAGGGTCAGGCATGTTCGGTCTGTTGTCCACATTTGGTTTTTGTTGTGGAACGTCAGGCTTTACCTCTTGATTTACGTTTGGTCTTGTTTGCGGAATGTCAGGTTTGACTTCTTGATTTATATTTGGTTTTTGTTGCGGAGTTTGAGATTCTTCGGCATTCGCCTCTGAATGACGTGGAGGTTGTGGTGTGTTTGGTTTGTTGTCCACGTTTGGTTTTTGTTGTGGAGTTTGAAATTCTTCGCCTGTCGGCTCTGAATGACGTGGTGGGTCAGGCATGTTTGGTCTGTTGTCCACGTTTGGTTTTTGTTGTGGAACATTAGGTTTTATTTCCTGATTCACGTTTGGTCTTGTTTGTGGAATGTCAGGCTTTACCTCTTGATTTACATTTGGTTTTTGTTGAGGTTTTTGAGATTCTTCGCCTGTCGGCTCTGAATGACGAGGAGGGTCAGGCATGTTTGGTTTGTTGTCCACATTCGGTTTTGTTTGTGGAACGTTAGGTTTTACTTCCTGATTTACGTTTGGTCTTGTTTGCGGAACGTTAGGTTTTACCTCTTGATTTACGTTTGGTCTTGTTTGTGGAACGTTAGGCTTGACCTCTTGGTTTACATTTGGTCTTTGTTGAGGAGTTTGAGATTCTTCGCCTGTTGGCTCTGAATGACGAGGAGGGTCAGGCATGTTCGGTCTGTTGTCCACATTTGGTTTTTGTTGTGGAACGTCAGGCTTTACCTCTTGATTTACGTTTGGTCTTGTTTGCGGAATGTCAGGTTTGACTTCTTGATTTATATTTGGTTTTTGTTGCGGAGTTTGAGATTCTTCGGCATTCGCCTCTGAATGACGTGGAGGTTGTGGTGTGTTTGGTTTGTTGTCCACGTTTGGTTTTTGTTGTGGAGTTTGAAATTCTTCGCCTGTCGGCTCTGAATGACGTGGTGGGTCAGGCATGTTTGGTCTGTTGTCCACGTTTGGTTTTTGTTGTGGAACATTAGGTTTTATTTCCTGATTCACGTTTGGTCTTGTTTGTGGAATGTCAGGCTTTACCTCTTGATTTACATTTGGTTTTTGTTGAGGTTTTTGAGATTCTTCGCCTGTCGGCTCTGAATGACGAGGAGGGTCAGGCATGTTTGGTTTGTTGTCCACGTTTGGTCTTGTTTGCGGAACGTCGGGTTTTACTTCCTGATTCACGTTCGGTTTCGGTTGCATAGGTTTATTAGATTCTGAATCAAGTTCAGAATGACGTGGGGGTTGTGGTGTGTTTGGTCTGTTGTCCACGTTTGGTCTTGTTTGCGGAACGTCGGGTTTGACTTCTTGATTCACATTTGGTTTTTGAGGAGTTTGAGATTCTTCGCCTGTCGGCTCTGAATGTTGGTTATTATTTACCCCTTTATTTAAAGTTTCTTCAAAACTTTCTTTTGCATTTCTAATAACACCTTCTCTAATATCTGATTTTAGATTTTCTTGTTTTTGTTTGTTTTGTTGATAATACATTTGAGGCATATCATCAGCAATAGAATCCTCGTTTTGTAATTGCATCAAAAGTTCAGGTAATGTTTTTGGCAAATTCATTACTTTTTTTACATAGCTTGAGCGTTCCATACTTGCAAGATAGTTCATCTTCAAATCACGTCTTGGGTGAAGCATTTCTTCTCGCATTTCTCGAACAAGATTTTCTGCTTGTTTTGCTACATTTATTTCAGTAGATTCATTAACATTTACAGATTCGGCTCTATCGGTTTTATGAGTTTGAACTGTTTCTTGTCTAAGTTGTTTATTTATTAAAAGTTTCCGTAAATATAAAGGGTCCATAATATTATTATTACTGGATTTTTGCAATAATGCAACAAAATTTCTAAAAAATCGTCTATCTTATAGAGTGGAGTTAGTGTATTAAACTAATGAGGAGAATAGCTGATGAGTACAAATAGTGTTTCAAATACTAATGAAAATATAAAAACATTCAATTCAATCGCATTAGATGATGATATTTTACAAATGTATCTCAAAGATGTTGGTAAAACTAAAATGATTAATCATCAAGAAGAACTTAGGCTTGCAAAACTTATTGCAGAAGGAAATCCTATAGAATCACAACAGGCTAAGCAAAAACTTGTTAATGCAAACCTTAGACTTGTGATAAGTATAGCTAAAAAATATATAGGAAACGGGGTTTTGTTTATGGATTTGGTGCAAGAGGGTTCACTAGGCTTGATAAGAGCTTCAGAAAAATTTGATTATACAAAAAATTTTAGGTTTTCAACCTATGCAACATGGTGGATTAGGCAAACTATTACTAGGGCAATAGCAAATAGCTCAAAAACAATTAGAATACCCGTTCATATGCTAGATAAAATCAGAATATACAAAAAAACATTTTCACAATTTATCTATGATAACGGTAGAGAGCCAACAGATATAGAGCTTATGAACTTATTGAAAATTTCTAAAAAGAAATTACATTCAATTAAAAAAGCAATAATATCAGAGCCAATAAGTCTTGAAACTCCTGTAACAGATGATTTGACGATATCGGATTATATAGAAGATGATTCATGCCGTTCACCTGAAAGATATGTAGAAAAAATATCTATGACAAAAGATGTGGAAGAAATTTTGCGATATCTTGATGAACGTGAAAAAAATATTATAATAAAACGGTTCGGGATAAACGAGCAAGAATGTCAAACTCTTGAGCAATTAGGACGTTGTATGGGGTTTTCTAAAGAACGAATTAGACAGTTAGAAAGTGAAGCCTTACGCAAATTGAGAAACAACGAGGCTTGCCAAGAAAATAAAGTATATCTTGCAGTGTGAAATAAATAAGAAAAATGTCATTTCAAAAAATCTATGATTTTGAATTGCATAAGAAATTTTTTGTCATTCTGAAAACGTAGAAAATTTTATGAGCATTAGCGAATATATAATTTTCGAGTTATTCAGAATCTGTCAATGTTGGTTATTTTATAATTGGGGTTTATGCAACCCCAAACCCCGCACCAAATTCTTTCTTTGTTGGATTATGTTGTTATCGCTTGTAATGACAGTAAAATCGCAATAAAAAACCGAGTTATATAACTCGGTTTTTTAGGTGGTTAAAAAAAAGGGGGTCAAAATAAACCCCCAAAGTATCAACCAACAATTTCTTTAACATCTGAAGCCAAGTTTTTAGAATCAATCTTAATGCTTGGTCCCATAGTTGTTGTTACATAAACAGACTTAACATAAGTACCCTTTGCAGATGCAGGTTTTGCTTTCAAAATAGCTTCTGCTAATGTTGCAAAGTTTTTCTTAAGGTCGTCTGCTGCAAACTGGATTTTACCAACAGGACAGTGAATCATACCTTGCTTGTCAGCACGGAATTCAACTTTACCTGCTTTAGCAGCTTTTACAGCACCAGCGATGTCTAATGTTACAGTACCTGTTTTAGGGTTTGGCATCAAGCCTTTTGGACCTAACACTCTACCTAATTTACCTAACATACCCATACAATCAGGTGTTGCAATTAATGTATCAAATTCAAACCAGCCACCAGCGATTTTATCAATGATATCTTCAGTTCCTGCAAAATCTGCTCCAGCTTCTGTAGCTTCATTAACTTTTGCACCTTTTGCGATAACACAAACTCTTACTTCCTTACCCAAACCTGCAGGTAATACTACAGTTGAACGGATTTGTTGGTCTGCGTGTTTTACTTCGATACCTAATCTCATGTGGCATTCTACTGTTTCGTTGAATTTGCAAACTTCTTTTGATACTTCTTGAAGTTTGTCTATTGCATCAGAAATACTAGCCGGTTGTACAAAACCTTCAAGTAATTCCTTTGTTTTTTGTTGTTTTTTTGTTAATTTTGCCATTTTTTTATCCTTTCATGGTCATAGCGGACAATTACGTCCTTCCATTTGTAAGTCACTAAACTAATCTACTACTTTTACACCCATTGATCTGCATGAACCTTTAATCATATTAACTGCTGCTTCCATAGAAGTTGCATTTAAGTCGTCCATTTTAATCTTAGCGATTTCTTCTAATTGTGCGTGAGTGATTTCACCAACTGTATCTTTTTTAGTATTAGAAGAACCTTTAGATAGGTTTAATGCTTTTTTAATCAAGATTGATGCTGGAGGTGATTTTGTCACGAATGAAAAACTTCTGTCTTCATATACATCAATAATTACAGGGATTACATATCCAGCTTGTGATTCTGTTTTAGCATTGAATTGCTTACAGAAATCCATGATGTTAACACCATGTTGACCTAACGCAGGACCAACCGGAGGTGATGGATTAGCTTTACCCGCTTGAATTTGTAGTTTAATTTTACCTACTACTTTTTTTGCCATTTTTATCTCCTTTCGTGGTAATAACGGGGGGCGTCCCCTTCCACATTACTGTTAATAATTGATTAAATCTTTTGTATTTGTTTGTATTCAAGTTCAACTGGAGTTTCACGACCGAAGATTGATACGTTAGCTCTCAATTTTGCCTTATCAGGATATACTTCTGTAATTTCACCGATAAACTCAGCAAATGGACCTGATACAATTCTAACTTTATCACCAACTTTAACATCTAATTCGATTTTTTGAGTTTGAGCTGATGAACGGTTGATAATTTTTTTGATTTCACTGTCTTTTGCAGGAATAGGTTTTTTAGCAGAACCAACAAATTTTGTAACACCTGCAGTATGACGAACTACGTACCAGCTATCTTCGTCCATAATCATTTCAACAAGTACGTATCCAGGGAAAATCTTTTCATCTTTTTCTTGTTTTTTTCCACCTTTTATTTGAGTGACAGTTTTTTGAGGAACTTCAACTCTGAAAATTCTATCTGACATATTCATATATTCAATACGTTTTTCAAGATTGCTCTTAACCTTGTTTTCGTAACCTGAATATGTATGTACTATATACCAGCGTTTTTGCTCTTTCTTTTCTTTTTTTACAGGTTCTGTTGCTTGTTCTGCAACTTCTACCTCAGCTTGTTCTAAGATATTTTCTTCGTTTTCAGCCATCTTTTCACCCTATCTGGTTGGAATTAAACCCAACACCGCTTTAAATATAATATCCATCAAATAAACTGATACAGTGAATGCAAATACGATAATTACTACAAAAATAGTTTCTGCAATAACTTGACGTCTTTCCGGCCAATTAATCTTTGACCATTCAAGCCTTACCGCTTTTAAGTATGCAATTATATTATTTACAGTATCGTTCATTCTGTTTCCTTTTATATAATTCGCGCCCTGAAGGACTCGAACCCTCGACATCCGGTTTTGGAGACCGACGTTCTACCAACTGAACTAAGGACGCATATTAGAAGCCATTAACCCTCAATAGAAACCTAATAACTTCTATGATAATTCATCTCGTCCGATTACAATAATGCTTGAAATCTAATACAACAATCAACTGCCTAATCGGACTATACCACGCGAACTAAACTATTTTGTTTCCTTGTGTACAGTTTTCTTTTGACATTTTGGACAATATTTGTTTAATTCAAGTCTTTCTTTATTAGTTTTTTTGTTTTTAGTTGTTGTGTAGTTTCTTTCTTTGCATTCTTCACAAGCTAGAACTACCATCTTATCTACTTTACCTTTGATACCCATTTGTCTTTTCCTTTTTAATTATGTTTTCCATTTAAAAAAGAATGTGCTACTGTCACATTCTTTTTTATTATCGGCTCTATCATACTATATTAAACATGTTTAAATTGCAAATAAATTGTTACCAAATCTTAAGTAAACTAAGGACTCTCAAACAAATATTTACGAATTCAAAACCATATCGTTCATAACAATATTTCTTGTATAGTTGTAATAAGGATTATTACCGTATTTTTCGATTTTCTTTAACAATTCTCCACCGGAAATAAATCCTTGATTATATGCAATTTCTTCTAAGCATGAAATTTTAGCACCTGTATTAAGCTCCATTGATTTTACAAAATTGCTTGCCTGTAACATAGAATCATGAGTTCCTGTATCTAACCATGCGAAACCTCTACCTAATATTTCTACATTTAGCATACCTTTAGAAAGATATATTTTATTCAAATCAGTAATTTCAAGTTCGCCTCTTGCAGAAGGTTCAAGTTGTTTTGCAAAATTACAAACATTGTTATCGTAGAAATAAAGACCTGTTACAGCATAACTGGATTTTGGCTTTTCAGGTTTTTCTTCAAGTGAAATTGCTTTTTTATTCTTATCAAATTCTACAACTCCAAATCTTTCAGGGTCTTTTACTAGATATCCAAACACCGTAGCCCCATGATTAGATGTAATAGCCTCTTTCATCATTGTAGAGAAACCATGTCCATGGAAAATGTTATCTCCTAAAATTAAAGCAACGTCATCACCGTTAATAAAATCTTCTGCAATCAAGAACGCATCAGCAATACCACGTTGAACATATTGAATTTTATAAGAAAGATTTATACCAAACTGAGAACCATCACCCAATACTTTTACAAAATTATCGTAATCATTTTCGTTTGTAATGATAAGTATATCTTTTATTCCGGCTAACATAAGTGTAGATAGCGGATAATAAATCATTGGTTTATCATATATCGGAAGAAGAATCTTTGATATAGGTAAAGATGCCGGATATAATCTGGTTCCTGCACCTGCAGCAAGTATAATACCTTTCATTAAATGTACTCCTATAAATAAATTGACAAAAAAATTATATCCTAATTTATGTTCTAAGGCAATTTTTTGTAGTACAATTATTAATTATTAAGGAAGTTATGAAGAAATATTTATCACAAATTCACGATTTATGGTTTAATTTACCGGAAAAACTTAGGTTTGTTTTTGTAGGTGGATTCAATTCGTTTGTTTCACTTGTGATGTTCGTTTGTATTCTTCATTTCATAGTTATTTTTTACAGAGAACCTCTTTTAGATACTTATAACTGGCTAATCAGTTCTTTTATTGTATTCAAATTTTTAAATTTTCACACATTTTTAAGACAAATTTCGTTGGCATTAGCTTGGTTTTTATCATCGTTTATATCTTTTTCAACTCAAAGGTTAATGGTATTTAGAGCAAGAGGTAATTCCAATATATTTAAACAATATTTCAAGTGTTTATCTACGTGGTTTATTGGGTATTTAGTTAATGTTTTTGTTCTGGAAATGTTAGCCTCATATTTTGAAAAAGTAAATTTCTTACCACCTGTTATCGAAACTGATATTGCTCAAGCATTTGCACTTGTTTTATCTGCAGTTGTAACGTATGTTTTGTTTAAATATTTTGCATTCAAAAAGAAAAAAACAGCTCGTTCTGTTTTGTCAGATGAATACATTGATATGTTGTAATTTTTGTTTACAATTTGAAATACTTTTTTCACTTTGCTAAAATTAACTCATTATGATGAAAATAACTAATGATGAAATTTTGAGAGTTTTGCCATCATTTTTTGAAACAAACTTAAACTC